>DAIMKE010000364.1:0-6356 GCA_036721875.1 Bradyrhizobium sp.
TTTCCCTCGGTGTGGAGAAGCGGATAGAAAACGGTGGCGGGGGCCATGCCGACAGGGGCAAACCGGACCGGCACGGCCCCGCCGCGCGCAAGCTTGCTGAGGGCCTGCGCGATCTCGATCACGTCATTCCCGGAATGTGGATGTCGCCCGGCCCGGCCCGTTGAGCCGCGCCCTCCAGTGCAGCACGCGCAGCAGCAATGCCATCCGCATGATCACGGCCGGGTCGCCGGTCTGCCTTGACGGTGCCGACCATCAGGAAGGCGGCGGGTGACATGGCGGCGCGCGGCTCCACGATCACGCCCTCGCGGAATGACGCCCAGAGCAGATACGCTTCGGCCTGCTCGGCGTGCTCCCTGTCGGCGGCAATGGTCGCCAGTTGCTCGCGCCGCTGCTCATGGGTCAGGGCGGCCTTGTCGTCGCTCTCCGCGTCAATCAGTTCATTGATGCGCGCGAGCATCTGATCCTTGAACAGAAAAGCAATCAGGCCGATCAGGTCGGGTTGCAGGCCGGTCGCGACGCCTTTGTTGCCTCCCGACGTCGTCACCTCGAACTCCACGCCCTTCATCGGAAACACAATCGGCGGCTCGACCGGCTTGCCGTCGATCACCAACGGCCCGGCGAACTCGACACATGACGACACTGCCAAGCCTTGGGAGGCGGCTTCCGCGAGTTGGCCGATGTAGTTCATCGCCACCTGTTTCGCGACCGCCGATGGATACGGTGCCGAGTTGATGCGGTGCGCATCGGCATCCAATTCCCTCAGGCGACGCCTCACGCGCTCAATCGCGGTCGCAGTCGCCTCGCCCTTGAGCAGCTTCGGCGGCTCGACCACCTCAATATCCACGATGCTGTGATTGACCGCCGTGGCCCGTATCCAACTTTCGACGTTCCGGAGGAGTTCGGCGCGCGGCCCGGCTATGAGGTTGTGCTGTGCTGCGCGCAGATTGATGCGCTCGATTTCGCCATCGGCGTCTGCGAGCGCCCGGGTCATCGCCACCATCTCCGGGTGATCGGCATCCACGCCGCGTTGCCCCCTGATCTGCGACAACCGGGTCCACGCCGTGCGCCGCCGCTCGTTTTCTTCGAGCAAGCGGGTCGAGAACCCGTATCCGACTGCCGCACTGTCGGCGTTCGCATCCTTGAGGAGGCGATAGTGCCGGGCTGCCCCGGGCGGTAGAACTAGGGCGAGGTCGTGGATCAGTTCGAGGTTCATGGTCGGCGGCTCCGATGGTGATGTTGCCGCCACCATCGCCTATCCGGTTGGCCATGTATAATTTCAAATACCGCACAGTGCGGGATTTGCGTTCACAACCACCGCCGGATGGTCCGCGCGCTCGGAACCCGGTCCCGCAGCCACAGCATCAGGTGAATGATCTCGTTCACGGTGTCCCGGTGCTTGGCTTCACATGCCGGGCCGGTCGCGCGCCTGAATGCACTGGCTCGATACCGCTTGATGTCGGCGTGCAGCTTCTCCGCCGCATGATGCGCGCTCCCGGGGTAGAACGAACGGGCCGCCAGTCGTGCGAGCCGCCGGATCATCAGCGTCGCATGCTCGGTTTCAGGATATCGACGCCCGCGACCGTCGAGCGCCTTGTCGATGGCCTCCTTGTCGAGCGGCTTCATCGCGTCACCGCCGCGCTTCCTTCAACCTCGTTATTTTTACGAGGTTGCCGCCGCTCCACCGCGTCGAGCGCCGCACGGCACCGCGCCGCCACCTCCGCCCGGTGCTTCACCGCGACGTGCCCCAGCATCGTCGCCAGCGCCTCCGCCAGCCCCAGCGCCAGAATACTGGACGGCACGGAACCACCGGCAGCCCTCAGGTGATCCAGCACGCTTGCCGCCGTTGCCTTTCGCAGTAGTTCTGCGCGCTCGCTTGTCATTGCGCGCCTCACGATGCCACCGCTTCGGGCTTGACGGTGATCGTGATCTCGTCATCCGCCACGTTGCGCCCCGGGCTCACCCTGCGCGCCTCAATCAGGCCAGCCACCGCCAAGGTCTTCCTCGCATCCCGCACGGTCGACGGTGAGAGGGCGACTTCCTGCCCGAGCAATCGATCGGTGACGATAGCAGTGCCATTGGCGGAGCGAGCGAGGATCGCGTTGAGAACGAGCCATTGCGTGAAGTCCAGCCGGGTCGGTGTCGGTCGCTTCATGGCCTTGGCCCCCCAGATGATCGCACCGGAATACGCGAGCGGCATTTGCACGTCGATAGCTGCGGACGTCATGCTGCTCGCCCTTCCAGAACACTCGCCGGTAGAAGCCCCAGCCGCACCGCTTCGACGAGACCGGCATGTCGTGTCGGCTGTCTGTTGGGCTGAGGTCGGGGCGCGTTTTTTACCCTTACCGTTTTTGGCGGTAGGGGTTTTCTTCTTTCCACGCCCGCCCTCTTTGCCGCGCTCGGCAGCCTCAGCCTGACGCGCGTCGGTGGTGTCCGCTGGAGGGTCGGAGATTGCGTCATCGCGACGCCCTCGCGCGCGCATCCCTTCTATCAACACGGGTGGTGTGGATGGTGAGCACCGGCCTTCCACAGACCTCCGACACTCGGACAGCCCCTTCCTTGCTTTCTTCGGCTCTCAGTCGCCGGTGGCCCCTCAAAGGGCCATCCGGCGGAACAAAGGTGTCCGCAACAACTCTACTAGGCGCGACGCGGAGGGGCGCCTTCGATGAATGCTGGGTTTCTTGATCGTTTTCGGGTGGTGTGTGACACGAAAAGGGCGCCTTCGATGAACATTGGGCTTTTTGCGCTTCCGGCAGTGCCCAGACCCATCCTCCGCCGAGGTCTGCCTTGGTCGAGACGATGCCAAGGGCCGCCTTCGCCAGCCGCATAGCCTTGCTGCTCTGGGTGGCGTCCTTCTCCTCCAATCCGCGCCGGATGGCTTGCCGCCGAATGTCAGCCTCAGGCTTCGGTCCATCCGCCAGCATTTCCCTCAGCAGGGCCTCGCATCGGCTCCTGCGCGTGCTGGCCGGAATAGCGGCAGGCTTCTTGGCTCTGCATCGGGCTTGTCGCTCGCGGTCTCTGCGCAGCTTGCGCTCGCGCGGCGTCTCACCGGCATCAACCGGCCAAATCTCCCATGCCCCGATGCTCTCGCGCTCGGCGCTGGTGAGGTTGATAGCTCTGCCGATGTAGGCGTCGGACAGGTGGCCGCGACCGGACAGCAGTCGGGCGATCAGGGCAGGATACGGCCCATCGTCACTGGAAAGGCGACCATGTCGCCGGAATGCGATCTGCTCAAGCCGCCGGGCTTGCTTTTGCCGTCGAGGCGATGCTGTGCGTGGAGGCGATGCGGAGCGTCGATTGGGTTGCGGCCCGGCGTCGTGATGTATACCTTGGCTTTGCATTGCGTGACGCCCTCCTACGGCGTCGGTGGTGTGGTCGTTGCCCCTCCACGGGCTTCGGTTCGGTGCCTCTACGGCGTCGGTGTTGTTGGTGCTTCTGGTTTCGCATTCCGGTTGCTCCTGCTTCGTTGGTTTCCATCGATCTCTCCGCCGAGGGTTCGATGTCTCTTTCGGATCGCCGCCCGGGTGGCCTCGGGCGGCGATTTCGTTGGTGGTGATCAACTTGTATCTGCCCCCAGCGGATCCAGCCAGCGCCCCGGCACGAGCTTTGAAAGCGACGCCTCCGCCGCATCGCTTAGAGCTTCGAGGTAGTTTTCAGCGCCCCAACAAGTTGCGCATGCTACGGCCAGTGCTGCCGACGTCGGCCTCACCGCAGGATGACAAACGAGGAATGCGGCCCCGCGTCCGAAGTCGGCCCGGCATCCGAAACAGCATCCGGACGGCTGGCGGCGGTACTCCTCAATGGCCTTGGTGATGATCGCGGCGAACGGCCCCTCGATCCGCGTGCCGATCTCGAACAGGTGTGTGATGACCTCGCCGCCGGTCTTGCGTTTGAACCGGGCTCTTGCGGCATTGTCGGCACGACGGTCGCGGCGGGAGGTCATGGCTGGTATTCCTCCAGCGTGACGACGGGCATGCCTCGCTCGCGGTCCTCACACGGCAGCAACCACGCCTTCACCATCACCTTGCCGTCGTGCAGATAGTAGGCGATGCGCCGATCAACACGACGGCCTGCAATCGCTTCGGCATTTCGCCAACCGATGCGCTCGGCATCGCTCTCGAACACCTTGTTCGGCTTTGCCGCCCACCATGCGCGATACCGCTCGGCGTTGATGCGCATCCGTTCGAGGTAGTCTTCGGAATATCGGTTGAAGGCGCTCATGCTGCGCCCCGGGCGATGTCAGAGACGATGGTAGGCGGCGACGGGATCGAACCGCCGACCTGTCCCGTGTAAAGGGAATGCTCTACCGCTGAGCTAGCCGCCCTTGCCGTCGTATCTGGTGCCGTATCTGGTGCGCCTAGCTCGGCTGATGCAGTAGAGCCTTTAAAACAAGGCTTTTTCGCTTCAAGTCCCTCTCGGTGTAAACGAGATGCTCTAACCAGCTGAGCTAGCCGCCCTTAACCTTCGCCTGTTTAGCCCCGCCCTGCCCCCCGGCGCAAGCCGTGCCGCAGAAACAAAAACGGCGCCCGGAGGCGCCGCTTTATCGACCGTCGTTGCAGGTCTCAGTGGGCGGTCAGGCCGCCCGCCGCTTCGTCGCCGCCGTCGGGCTTGACGTCCACCTTGGTGGTGTCCTCTTCCCAGACGATCGGCACCGGCGTGCGGACCAGCGCCTTGGCGAGCACCTCATCCAGCCTTGCGACCGGAATGATGTCCATGCCGCCCTTGATCGCATCGGAAATCTCCGTGAGATCCTTGGCGTTGTCCTCGGGGATCAGCACCGTCTTGATGCCGCCGCGGGCCGCAGCCAGCAGCTTCTCCTTGAGACCGCCGATCGGCAGCACGCGGCCGCGCAGCGTGATCTCGCCGGTCATCGCGACATCGTGGCGGACCGGGATGCCGGTCATGACCGAGATGATCGCAGTAGCCATCGCGACGCCCGCCGACGGTCCGTCCTTCGGGGTCGCCCCCTCCGGCACGTGGACGTGGATGTCGCGCCGGTCGAACATCGGCGGCTCGATGCCGTAGTTGATCGCCCGCGAGCGGACATAGGACGCCGCCGCCGAGATCGACTCCTTCATCACGTCGCGCAGATTGCCCGTGACCGTCATCTTGCCCTTGCCGGGCATCATGACGCCTTCGATGGTCAGCAGCTCGCCGCCGACATCGGTCCAGGCAAGGCCGGTGACGATACCGACCTGCGGCTCGCTTTCGATCTCGCCGAAGCGGTACTTCGGAACGCCGAGGAAGTCTTCGAGAGTCTTCTCGGTGACCTTGACCGACTTCTTCTTGGAGATCATCAGCTCCTTCACCGCCTTGCGGGCGAGTGTCGACAGCTCACGCTCCAGGTTACGCACGCCCGCTTCGCGGGTGTAGCGGCGGATCATCAACAGCAGCGCATCGTCGTCGATCGACCATTCCTTCGAATCGAGGCCATGCTTGGAGATGGCGTTCGGGATCAGGTGCTTGCGCGCGATCTCGACCTTCTCGTTCTCGGTGTAGCCGGCGATCCGGATGATCTCCATGCGGTCCATCAGCGGGCCCGGAATATTCAGCGTATTCGCGGTCGTGATGAACATGACATTCGACAGATCGTAGTCGACCTCCAGATAGTGGTCAGCGAACGTGCCGTTCTGCTCGGGGTCCAGGACCTCGAGCAAAGCCGACGACGGATCGCCGCGGAAATCGGCGCCCATCTTGTCGATCTCGTCCAGCAGGAACAGCGGGTTCGAGGTCTTCGCCTTGCGCATCGACTGGATGATCTTGCCGGGCATCGAGCCGATATAGGTGCGGCGGTGACCGCGGATCTCGGCCTCGTCGCGCACGCCGCCGAGCGACACGCGCACGAACTCACGGCCCGTCGCTTTCGCGATCGACTTGCCGAGCGAGGTCTTGCCGACGCCCGGAGGCCCGACCAGGCACAGGATCGGTCCGGTCAGCTTGTTGGCGCGCGACTGCACCGCGAGGTACTCGACGATGCGGTCCTTGACCTTCTCGAGCCCGTAGTGATCGGAGTCCAGCACGGCCTGCGCCGCCTCGAGGTCCTTCTTGACCTTGGACTTCTTGTTCCACGGAATAGACAGCAGCCAGTCGAGATAGTTGCGCACGACGGTCGCTTCCGCGGACATCGGCGACATCTGGCGCAGCTTCTTCAATTCATGCTGCGCCTTCTCGCGCGCTTCCTTGGAGAGCTTGGTCTTGGAGATCTTCTCTTCGAGATCGGCGAGCTCGTCGCGACCGTCGTCGTCGCCGAGTTCCTTCTGGATCGCCTTCATCTGCTCGTTCAGGTAATATTCGCGCTGGGTCTTCTCCATCTGGCGCTTGACGCGCGAGCGGATGCGCTTCTCGACCTGCAGCACCGA
>DAIMKE010000365.1:0-6333 GCA_036721875.1 Bradyrhizobium sp.
AAGTGACGCTGCCCCCAGAAGCAGGTATTGAATCCGCTCTTGGCCGCAACGTGCCGCTTCGCCGCGGCAAACGGCTCATCAGCCGCGCGGATCAGCTCTCAATGGCCGGATATGCTGGAAATACGTAAAGCTCCCCTCGCCCGCTGGATTTTGACCTGCGCCGTGCTGCTTGGCATCGCGGCTGCGGGTGCACCTGCATACGCGCAGGTACCCCCCGGCCCGCCGCCTCAGGCCCAGCAGCAGGGCGCGCAGACCAATCCGATGTGCATGCGCCTCGAAGGCCAATTGGCGCAGATCGACCGTGGCGCCGGCACCGGCGACCCGGCCAAGGATGAACAGATCCGCCGCTATCAGGAAGCCCAGGCCAGGCAGCAGGGCGAACTCGATCGCGTCACGCAGCAGGCCAAGCGTATGGGCTGCGAAAGCTCGGGCTTCTTCTCGCTGTTCAACGGCCAATCAGCCCAGTGCACGCCGGTCAATAACCAGATCCAGCAGATGCGCGCCAATCTCGAACAGATCACCACCAGCCTCGAGCGGCTGCGCAGCGGCGGCATCGGCGGCGCGGACCGGGAACATCAGCGCCGCTCGGTCCTGGCGGCGCTGGCACAGAATAATTGCGGCCCGCAATATGCCGCTGCAGCCGCCCAGCGGGAACCCGGCAACTTCATCGACAATCTGTTCGGGAACAACAGCAGTTCGCTGCCACCGCCCAGTCCCGAACTCGCCGCACCGTCAGGCACGTATCGCACCGTCTGCGTCCGCACCTGTGACGGCGCCTACTTCCCGGTCTCGTTCGCCACCGTGCAAGCACGGTTCCAGGACGACGAGCGGACCTGCAAGGCACTGTGCCCGGCGACGGAAGCGAACCTGTTCGCCTACCGCAATCCTGGCGAAGACATCAACCAGGCGGTCTCGCTCAGCGGCCAGAACTATTCCGCGCTGCCCAACGCGTTCAAATTCCGCACCGAGTTCAACCCGTCCTGCGCCTGCAAGGCCGCAGGCCAGAGCTGGTCCGAGGCACTGAAATCGGTCGACGACAAGGCTGCGGTCGAACAGCAGGGTGACATCATCGTCACCGAGGAAAGCGCCAAGCGGATGCAGCAGCGTGCGCAACCGAAGGGCGCGCCGCCGCCGCCCGTGGCCAGGAAGGGCGCAGCGCCCGCCGGTCCCACCGCCGCCTCGCCTCCGCCCGCCGCACCGGCGGCCGCCGAAGCGACCAGTGTGGCCGATGAGAAGAGGCCGATCCGGACCGTCGGCCCGACCTTCATTCCGCCGAAGCAGTAGCAGGTTAGCCCTCGAACGCCTCCACGGCGGCACGGCCGGCGCGCGCGACCAGCTTCTCGTCGGGCTCGGGCAACGCCCTGCCATTGTCGCGGAAGCGGTTGGTGATGGGATAGCGGCGGTCGCGGCCGAAATTCTTCTCCGTCACCTTGACGCCCGGTGCGGCCTGCCGCCGCTTGTATTCGGCGATGTTGAGCAGGCGGTCGACGCGCGTCACCACGTCAGCCGGGAAACCGGCCGCAATGATCGCGGCGAGCGGTTCCTCGCGCTCGACCAGACGTTCCAGAATGCCGTCGAGCACGTCATAGGGCGGCAGCGAATCCTGGTCGGTCTGGTTCTCGCGCAATTCCGCGGTCGGCGGACGCACAATGATGTTGACCGGGATCACCTCGCCGGAAGGCCCGAGCGCGCCGTCCGGCTTCCACTCGTTGCGCAGGCTCGACAACCGAAACACCTCGGTCTTGTAGATGTCCTTGATCGGATTGAAGCCGCCGTTCATGTCGCCATAGAGCGTGGCGTAGCCGACCGACATTTCCGACTTGTTGCCGGTGGTAACGACCATCGCGCCGGTCTTGTTGGAGATCGCCATCAGCAGCGTGCCGCGGGTGCGCGCCTGCAAATTCTCTTCGGTGATGTCGCGCGGCAGCCCGGCAAACGGCTTTGACAGGATCTTTTCGAAGCCGTTGACGGCATCCGCGATCGGCAGCACCTCGTAGGAAAAGCCGAGCGCCTTTGCGAGTTTTGCCGCGTCGTCGAGCGACACCTGCGCGGTGAAGCGAAACGGCAGCATCACGCCGCGAACCTGTTCGGCACCGAGCGCGTCGACCGCGATCGCCGCGCAGAGCGCGGAATCGATGCCGCCGGAGACGCCGAGCAGCACGCCGGGAAATCCGTTCTTGCGGACGTAGTCTCGCAGGCCGAGCACACAGGCCGCGTAGTCGCCTTTGTCACCCTCGACCAGCGGCACCACCGGCCCGGCGCAGCGCCAGCCGTCAGCGCCCTTGGTCCATTGCAGGGTGGTGATGTTTTCCTCGAACGCCGGCAGTTGCGCCGCGACCGAGAGATCGGCGTTGAGAGCGAACGACGCGCCGTCGAACACCAGCTCGTCCTGCCCGCCGATCTGGTTGAGATAGACCAGCGGCAACCCGCTCTCGGTGACGCGGGCCACCGCGATCGACAGCCGCAGGTCGTTCTTGTCGCGCGCATAGGGCGAACCGTTCGGCACGACGAGGATTTCCGCGCCGGTCTCGGCGAGGCACTCGACGACGTTCTCGTATTCCTCGGACTCTTCGAGCCAGATGTCTTCGCAGATGGGAACGCCGACCCGGACGCCCTTGACGGTTACCGGTCCCGCGGCGGGACCGCGCGCGAACAGCCGCTTCTCGTCGAACACGCCGTAGTTCGGCAGGTTGGCCTTGAAGCGCAGGGCTGCGATGCGGCCCTGATCGAGCAGCGCGCAGGCGTTATAGAGCTTGCCGTCCTCGACCCAGGGCGTGCCGATCAGCATCGCAGGGCCACCGTCCTTGCTCTCGCGCGCCAGCTCTTCGACGGCGGCACGGCAGGCGGCCTGGAAGGCTGGCTTCAAGACCAGATCTTCAGGCGGGTAGCCGGTGATGAACAGTTCCGGCAGCACCACGAGATCGGCGCCGTCGGCTTTCGCCTTATCGCGCGCCGCGCGCGCCTTTGCGGCGTTGCCGGCGACGTCACCGACCGTCGGGTTCAGCTGCGCCAGCGTAATTTTGAACTTTGGTTCGGTCATGGAAGCGATGGTGCCTCGCACAATGGCAAACTGCAAATGCTCGCTTCAAAGCGTTTTCAAGCGAAGTGGATACCGGTTCGCGTGAAGAAAACGCGTCAAAACAAAAGCTTAGATATGCGGTTCTGATCCGGATCAGTACCGCATATCTAGAACACGCCTATGCGTTCGGCGATGGCAAACAGCCAGAACGCGCCGGTCATCAGCAGCGCGACGCCGACCGCCGCCGAACCCATGTCCTTGACCCGCCCGATCTGCGGATCGTGGTCGGTGGTGAGGCGGTCGGCAAGCTTCTCGATCGCGGTGTTGAGGATCTCGACCACCAGCACGAACGCCACCGCCGCGACCAGTTCGACCCGGCGCATCACGCTCGCGCCGACCAGCCATGCCAGCGGCACCGAAAGCATCAGCGCAAACAGTTCCTCGCGGACAGCCTGCTCCGACCGGATCGCAAAAGCGAGGCCGTTGCGCGTGTTGATCGTGGCCCGCCAAAGTCGCAGCAAGTCAAAGTCCCGCTGCAGCCGGCATCGGCTTGTCCTTTGTCCCGCGATCCTGCTTGAGCAGTTCGGCGATCAGGAAGGCCATGTCGATCGATTGTTCGGCGTTGAGACGAGGATCGCAGACCGTGTGGTAGCGGTCGTTGAGGTCCTCGTCGGTGATGGCGCGGGCGCCGCCGATGCATTCGGTGACGTCCTGCCCGGTCATTTCCAGGTGCACGCCGCCGGCATGGGTGCCTTCGGCGGCATGGATGGCGAAGAACGACTTCACCTCCGACAGCACGCGGTCGAACGGACGGGTCTTGTAGCCCGAGGTCGAGGTGATGGTGTTGCCGTGCATGGGGTCGCAGGACCAGACGACGACGCGCCCTTCCCGCTGCACGGCGCGAATCAGCGGCGCGAGGTGATCGCCGACCTTGTCGGATCCGAAGCGGTTGATCAGGGTCAGCCGGCCAGGCTCGTTGTCGGGATTGAGGATGTCGATCAGCTTCAACAGCTCGTCCGGCTTCAGCGACGGGCCGCATTTCAGGCCGATCGGATTCTTGATGCCTCGGAAATACTCGACATGGCCGTGGTCGAGCTGGCGGGTGCGGTCGCCGATCCAGAGCATGTGGCCGGAGGTCGCGTACCAGTCGCCGGTGGTGGAATCGACGCGGGTGAAGGCCTGCTCGTAGCCCAGCAGCAGCGCCTCATGACTGGTGTAGAAATCGGTGGCGCGCAGTTCGGGATGGCTTTCGAGGTCCAGCCCGCAGGCGCGCATGAAGTTCAGCGCGTCCGAGATGCGGTCGGCCAGTTCCTTGTACCGGCGCGACTGCGGCGAGTCCTTCAGGAAGCCGAGCATCCACTGATGCACGCTCCCCAGATTGGCGAAACCGCCGGTGGCGAACGCGCGAAGCAGGTTGAGCGTCGCCGCCGATTGGCGGTATGCCATCAACTGGCGCTGCGGATCCGGGATGCGCGCCTCCGGCGTGAACGCGATGTCGTTGATGATGTCGCCGCGGTAGCTCGGCAGCTCGACGCCGTCGATCTTCTCGGTGTTGGACGAGCGCGGCTTGGCAAACTGCCCGGCGATGCGGCCGACCTTCACCACCGGCAGCGCACCGGCATAGGTGAGGACAACGGCCATCTGCAGCAGCACGCGGAAAAAATCGCGGATGTTGTTGGCACCGTGCTCGGCGAAGCTCTCGGCGCAATCGCCGCCCTGCAGCAGGAAGGCTTCGCCGGCGGCCACGCGGGCCAGCGCCTTTTTCAGGTTGCGGGCCTCGCCGGCGAACACCAGCGGCGGAAAGGTCGCAAGCTGCGCCTCGACATCGGCCAACGCCTTGGCATCGGGATATTCGGGCACTTGCAGCACCGGCCTGATGCGCCAGCTGTCGGGCGTCCACCGCTCGGACATGTCGTCAACTCCTGAGCAAAAACCGCGGCTTACCCGCCTTCGCTGAAATATTGCCGGGACCGCGGTTACAGAGGCCGGGTTATACACAGGCCGCGCGCCGACCGCCAGTTAGATTTCCGGTAGTCCCGACAAGCCCTTGCGGCAAAATCCGAATTCGCATTTGTTAGGGCTCTCACTAAACCTTAGATGGAGTTGGCCGTGGCCGACACGGTGGTGGACGACGTTTTCATCGACGACATCACGGTACCCGCGATGGACAGCCACCCGCTTGCCGCAACGCTGTTTCTGCCCCGCGGCGCCAAGCGCCACGCCGTGCTGATCAATTCGGCCACCGCCGTGCCGCGCAGGCTCTACCGGGGCTTTGCCAGCTACCTCGCCGGGCGCGGTTGCGCGGTGCTGACCTACGACTATCGCGGCATCGGCGGCTCGCGGCCGAAGGCGATGAACGGGAACGAACGGCCGCCATCGCTGGCCGGCTTCAACGCTTCGATGTCGGATTGGGCGGCGCAGGACATCACCGCCGCGGTGTCGTGGATGCGCGAGCGCTACAAGGCGCTTCCGTTTGCCTATGTCGGACATTCCTTCGGTGGCCAGGCGCTCGGCCTGCTGCCGAACAACGCGGAGATCCCGCGCGCGCTGTTCATCGCGGCGCAGGCCGGCTACTGGAAACTGATGACGGCGCCGGAGCGGTATCGCGTCTACGCCATCCTGAATTTCGTAGGCCTCCCCCTCGCCCGTTCGCTCGGCTACCTGCCCGGCAAGGCCGGCCTCGGCATGGACCTGCCGAAGGACGCCTTCCTGCAATGGGTGCGCTGGGTGATGAGCCCGCGCTACCTGTTCGACGATGCCGAGCTCGAGGCGCTGCAGAACTTTCCGAAATACAAGGGCGCGTTGCGCGCGCTCTGCATCTCCGACGATCCCTGGGCGACGCGGCCGGCGGTCGAACTGCTGTGTTCGGGATTCACCTCGATCAGGCCCGAGATCATCACCGTCACGCCGGCGGAGGCCTACGCCAGCAGGATCGGACACATGGGGTTTTTCAAGTCCGAACATCGCGACACGTTGTGGCGCGGGGCGGCGGAATGGATCGAGGCGGGGAATTGATTGTCTGCGATTCACCGTTCACTCTAACAGTTCGCAGTTCGTAGGATGGGTAGAGCGAAGCGAAACCCATCGATTAATGGCGCGGATAGATGATGGGTTTCGCTGCGCTCTACCCATCCTACGAATACGACTTCGCGTTCTCGCGGCATGTTCTGCCCGAGGTTTGCATCTCGTTTGCCCTCCGGAAATCGAGGGCGCAGGGAAGACCGGGTGCGCGCTGCACCCGCGGTCTCGTATGCAATTACGCACTTAAAAACGCGCACACGAGCATACAGGTTCAGCGGGAGCATCCCGGCCTT
>DAIMKE010000366.1:0-6303 GCA_036721875.1 Bradyrhizobium sp.
TTCGGATACGTGCCGAGCCGTTGCCATCGCGACAAACTATCCTGACGCTTGCCGAGGGTTGGCCCGGCCCCCGCGGAATGTGTCCTGCGGGGAACAGTGACGAACCGTCGTGCCCAACTTGGAAAGCATCAACACGCGATCAAAGGGTTTTTGCGCAAGCGCAAAGGCACCCAAAAATCAAATCTGTTCTCTCGACCAGCGGGGAAAATTCGATTCAGGGGTCGAGCAGGATGAAGCGTGATTGCGTGAGGCCGTCGGTGTGGGGGACGGCGTCGAAGGGCGTTTTCTGCGCAACCGTGTTCGGGCTGGGCATGCAGGTTGGACCGGTTCAGGCGCAGTCCGGCCAGGCCTTGCCGCCGGTCACGGTCGATGCCCCGAAGCCGCAGACCGCCCGTCCGACGCAGCCGGCGAGAAGGGCCGCGCGGTCGCAAAGCAGCGCGCGGCGGGCCACCGCGCCTGCGCCGGTTCCGCAGCAGGCCGTGCAGGCCGGTGCTCGCGGCGCGGCTGGCGAACGCGCCACCGGCCCGGTCGTCGGCTACCTCGCCAGTCAAAGTGCGACCGGCACAAAGACCGATACGCCAATTCTCACCACGCCGCAGTCGATCTCGGTCGTAACCAAGGATCAGATCGCCGATCAGGGCGTCCAGAATCTCGTCGAGGCATTGCGTTATACCCCCAGCGTCTCGCTGGATACGTTCGGCGCTACCACCATCTTCGACGCCGTCAAGCTTCGCGGCTTCGACGCGCCGCGCTATCTCGATGGCCTTCGGCTGCCATTCGATCCCGGAACGCAATTCGCCGTCCCGAAGGTCGAAACTTACGGTCTTGAACGGGTTGAAGTGTTGAGGGGACCATCAGCGAGCCTCTACGGGCAGACCGATCCGGGCGGTATCATCAACATGGTCAGCAAGCGTCCGACAGCCACGCCACAGCACGAAATCATCGGCACCTTCGGTTCGTTCAACCGCTTTCAGGGCGCATTCGACTCGTCGGGTCCAATCGACAAGAACGGGGAGTTTCTCTACCGCATCGTCGGCCTCGGCTACAGCACCGATGGGCAGCAGGACTTCGTTCATCAAAACAAGGTCTTCATCGCGCCCAGCCTGACATGGCGGCCGACGACCGACACGTCGTTCACCATCCTGTCGCAATACCAGAACATCGACAACAAGGGATGGCAGCAATACGTGCCAGGCGACGCGGCGGGGCTGCGACCCAATCCGTTCGGCCGCATTCCCTATAGCCGCTACATCGGCGAGCCCAGCGTCGATGGCTACAAGCTGGAGCAGTTTTCGGTCGGCTACGCGCTCGAGCACCGGTTCGACAACAATCTGCAGTTCCGCTCGAATTTTCGCTACTTCGACGTCAAGAACAATGTCGCCGGCGTTCGTTCCGAAGGCTTGCTTCCCGATTTCAGGACTGCGCTACGGTCGTTCAACTATGTGAATTCCGCCGCGCAGAACATCGCGCTCGACAATCAACTGCAGGCCGATTTCGCGACCGGTCCGCTGCTCCACACGGTTCTCGCCGGCTTCGATTATCAGCGCCAGGCTTCGACCTCGAACTACAAATTCGCGTTCATCGCCCCCATCGACGTGTTTGCACCGGTCTACGGCGCCCCCATACCGCCGGCCAGTACGCTTGCCCCCTTCATCGATACAGAGACGACTGCGAAGCAGGCGGGTCTCTACCTCCAGGATCAGGTCAAGCTCGATCGCTGGACGCTCACGCTCACGGGACGGCAGGATTGGGCGCAGGCGGATACGATCAGCAAAGCGTTCTTTCCAGCGGCGGGAACCTATCTGCAGAATGACAGGGCAACCACCGGCCGCGCCGGCCTGAATTATCTCTTCGACAACGGCATCTCGCCATACGTCAATTATTCGACCTCGTTCGTGCCAACCTCGGGCACCGATCAGTTCGGCGCTCTCTTCAAGCCAATGACCGGCGAGGGCGCCGAGATCGGCGTCAAATTCAGGCCGCTCGGCGCGAATTTGCTGCTGACCGCCGCGCTATTCGATACCACCCAGCAGAACGTGCTGACCGCCGATCCGACCAATGTGATCTTCAGTGTCCAGACCGGGGAAGTGCGCGTACGCGGTATCGAACTGGAGGCGCGCGGCAATGTTACGCGAGAGCTGGAGATTATTGGCGCTTACAGCAAACTTGATCCCAAGGTGACCAAGAGCAATGATGGTTTTGTCGGCAATTATTTGCCTAATACGGCTCTCCAACAAGCCGCGTTGTGGACCAAATACACCTTCTATGACGGCCCCGTCGCTGGCCTTGGGATCGGCGGTGGCGTTCGCTACGTCGGCCAGAGTTATGGCAACGACGCCAACACGATCCTGATTCCGGACTACACTCTGTTCGATGCCACGATCAGCTTCGACTTCAAATATCTGCGACCCGATCTCAAAGGATGGAGTGCGCAGATCAACGCGACCAATCTGACCAACAAGTATTACGTGGCATCCTGCTTGACTGGTCTGCCCTATTGCGGTCTGGGTTCGGCACGCACGGTGCTCGGTACGGTCAAGTATGCGTGGAACTAAGATGTCATGTTGACGGCAGGAACACGATCACTTCGAAAATGGGGCTTCGTCCATAAATGGACGAGCCTGATCTGCACGCTATTCATGCTGCTGTTGTGCATCACGGGCCTGCCGCTGATCTTTCATCACGAGATCGACGACCTCCTGCACAGCGAGGTAAAGCCTGCCGACGTTCCCTCCGGGACGCCCAATGCGGACCTCGACAAGCTGCTCGCCAATGCCCTGGCGAACGCGTCCCTGAAGGTACCGCACTTCCTGGTCTGGGACCGCGACGATCCGAGCGTGATGTTCGTCAGCGTCGGCGAGTCCATTACCTCCGACCCCACGAACAACCGCTTGGTCCGGATGGACGCACATACCGGCGCCTATCTCGATTCGCCCGACGTCACCGGCCGGTTCACCTACATCATGCTCAAGCTGCACGTCGACATGTTTGCCGGATTGCCGGGCAAGCTGTTCCTTGGATTGATGGGGATACTGTTCTGCGTCGCCATCATTTCCGGCATCGTCGTCTATGCGCCGTCGATGCGGAAGCTGGATTTCGGCGCCTACCGCAGCCACCGCCCGCGCATCGTGCGCTGGCTCGACGTCCACAATCTGGCGGGCATCCTGCTGGTCATGTGGACGCTCGTGGTCGGTTTCACGGGCGTGATCAATACCTGGGCCGATCTCGTTTTGAAGGCGTGGCAGTACGGGCAGTTGGCCGAGATGACGGCGCAGTACCGCGATCGCGCGCCGCCCACGAAGCTGACCTCGGTCCAGGCTGCCGTGGACGTTGCCGCGCGCGCCGTGCCGGGCATGACGCCGAGCTTCGTCGCGTTTCCGGGAACGGTCTTCAGCAGCAAGAGCCACTACATCGTTTTCCTGAAGGGCGACACGCCGGTAACCTCGCGTCTTCTGAAGCCCGCACTGATCGATGCGGAAACCGGCAAGCTGACCGACAGCCGCGACATGCCCTGGTACGTCACGACCCTGTTCATTTCACAGCCGCTTCATTTCGGCGATTACGGCGGCCTGCCGCTCAGGATCCTCTGGGCGGTGCTCGACGTGCTGACGATCATCGTCCTGGGGTCCGGCGTCTATCTCTGGCTGCGCCGGCGCAAGTCGGGCGTCAGCGTCGATCGCGCCATCGCGCAAGGCTCCGCGGTCAATGCTCCCCTCATGTCGTCGTGATGGTCCGTTGTGAGAAACCATCGAACGCTTGGACAGATTTTTGCAGCCCCGATCCTCATCGGCGTGTTGAGTATCGTCGGCCTTCTTGCGGCGCTTATCGGCGACGGATGGTGGGATGTCGTATCGTGGCTCACGTTGACGGTTCCGGTTCTGTTGTATGCCTACTTCCTGATGCGACGAAAGCGCGTTCGGCCGAGCTAGACTGGGCCGTGGCGATAGTCGCCTAGGCAGCGCCGCAATTCAGCGCGCGGCGGATCATGTCGGCCAGTTGGGATTTGCGATAGGGCTTGGTCAGCAGCAGCACGCCGGGATCGAGCCGGCCCTGATGGACGATCGCGTTGTCGGTATAGCCGGACGTATACAACACCTTGATGCCGGGCCGGCGCGTCGCGACCTGTTCGGCGAGTTGCCGTCCCGTCATGCCGCCGGGCATGATGACGTCGGTGAACAGCAGATCGAACGGCTGGCCGTTTTCGGTCATCCTCATCGCCGACGGACCGTCGGCGGCGGCGATGGTCCGGTAGCCGAGGCTCTGCAGTTGCGAGGTGACGAAGTTGCGCACCAGCGCGTCGTCTTCCACGACCAGGATGATCTCGTTGCCGTGCGCTATCGGGGCGGTGGGGGCAGGGGCTAGTTCGGCCTGGCCTTCCGCCGGCGGCAGATAGAGCTTGATCGTGGTGCCGTGGCCGACCTCGCTGTAGATCCGTACGTGTCCGCCCGATTGTTTGACGAAGCCATAGACCATGCTCAGCCCGAGGCCCGAGCCCTTGCCGACCTCCTTGGTGGTGAAGAAGGGCTCGAACGCCTTGTCCTGCACCTCCGGCGACATCCCGGTGCCGGTGTCGCTGACGGCAAGCATGACATACAGCCCGGGCCGCACGTCGGGATTGGCCTGCGCGTAGGCTTCGTCGAGTACGACGTTGCGCGTCTCCAGCAACAGCTTGCCGCCGTTCGGCATCGCGTCGCGGGCGTTGATCGCCATGTTGAGCACGGAGTTCGCAAGCTGCGAGGCGTCGATATGTGCGGTCGCCACTTCCTGCTCGAGGATCGAATTGACCTCGATCTGCTCGCCGAGCGTCGGACGAAGCAGTCTTGCGATGTCGAGCACGGTGCCGTTGATGTCGACATTGCGCGGGCGCAGCGGCTGGCGGCGGGCGAAGGCGAGCAAATGCTGGATCAGTTCGCTGCAGCGTTCGGCCGCCTGGTCGATCAGCTCGGCGGTCTTCTGCAGCGCCGGCTGATCCTCGAGGCTCGTGACCAGCGTTTCGGTGGTGCCTGTTATCACCGTCAGCATGTTGTTGAAGTCGTGCGCGACGCCGCCGGTGAGCTTGCCGATGGCGTCCAGCTTCTGCGACTGCAAAAGCTTGTGTTCGGTTTCGCGCCAGGCGGTGATGTCGTGGTAGACCAGCGCCGCGCCGGCTATGTTGCCCGAAGTGTCGCGCAGCGAGCGGCCGCTGACCACGAGATGCATCGGCGCGCGGTCGTCGGCGGGACGGATGAAGATTTCCTGTTCGTCGAAGGTCTCGCCGCGCAGCACCTGCGCTGAAGGCATGTCTTTCGGCTGCAGCCGCGTCACGCCGTCGGCATGATAGGCGACGCTGAGGCTCCCCAGTTGCCCGACGTTCATGCCGCGCTGGTAGCGCAGCATCGTCTCGGCCGCCGGGTTGGCAAGCAGGATGTCTCCCTCGGGATCGAGGACGAGCACCGCCTCCGCCATGCTGTGAAAGGTGCTCTGCAGCACCGCTGCCGAATGCCTGAGCTCCGCATGGGCGGCAACCAGATGCTCGGTGCGCTCGGCGACCGCGGCCTCCAGGGCCTCGTTGGTTGCCTTGGTGGCGGAGAGCGACTCCTGCAATTCACGCCGCGAGCGGCGGCTGGATGCCACGAGCACGGCGGCGAGGATCAGGATCAGTACGACGCCGGCGAGATCGATCGCCAGCAGGATGCGTCCGCTGGCCTCGGAATCGGCGCGTCTGGCCCTGAGCAGCCTGCGGGCTTCCATCACCGCCTTGTCGAGATTGTCAGCAATCGCGGCCGTCGCCGCGCGATCCTCCCGGCTGACGAGCGCGACGATGCCGGCGTCATCACCGACATTGCGCAGCCTGATCAATTCGCTGTTGAAGGCGATCTGGCGCTCGACCAGCGCCCTTGTCTCTTCGATCAGCCGCCGCTCGCCGGGACTGTCGTGGACGGTGGCGATCAGACGGTCCAGGGCGGGCATCAGCGCGCCGGTGGTATGCTGATATTCCGTGGCGAATTCCTGATCGCCCGTGATCGCGAAGGAGCGTGCGGTGCTTTCGGCCCGGTGCAGCAGCGGCCGCATGTCCGCAATCTTGCTGAGCACCGCGAGCGCATGGTCGACGGAGGCGGTATCCAGCCGTGATTTGATGTCCAGGCCGATCGAGGCGGCGCCAATGGCGAGAAGGATTGCGAGGCCGATTCCGAGAATGATTCGCTGTGAAGGCATTGCGACTTGGTATTTCATTTCGAGAGGCGCGCGGAAGCTTCCGGACTGGTGATGCATTGGTGGACGACGGTCAACAGCGCGTCCTGCGTGAACGGCTTGCGCAGGCAG
>DAIMKE010000367.1:0-6285 GCA_036721875.1 Bradyrhizobium sp.
GCCCATCTCGCGGGCTTGTGCTGTGCGGGCGGCCCGCTCTTCCTGATACGTCAGGGCCTGCTGGCGCTGTACGCCAGCATTGGCTCGGGCAAGCTCTCCAACCTTGGCGATGAGCGACTGCACGCCCAGAACCGCGTTGGTGGCCGCCGTGCCCACGCCCGCAACACTGCCGGCCAATGTATTGATGCCGCCAGCAAGGGCGGCGCTCGCGCCTGTGGCGCGATCAAACTCGCCGACCGCACGAACTAGCTCATTTTTAAGCTGTTCGAACGCCTGTGCAGACGTCAGCGTCGCACCGGCCAGTTTTGATTCCAGTAGCGGGGCACCTGCTTGAATGGCGCGGAAGAATGCTTCAGACGAGACCTTGCCGTCCTTGACCAGCGCGGTCAGTTTCGACACGTCGCCGCCAGCCTCCTTGAGGCCCGCCGCAGCCGCCTGCAGTAACGGGTACATCCCGTCTAGCAAACTGTTATATTCTTCCGCCTGGACCTTGCCCCCGGACAGGGACTGGCCAAGCTGCAGAAGCGCTCCTGAGGCTTCCGTAGCTGACGTGCCGGACACACGCAGCGACTGCGCAACAATGTCTGTCAGGCCCAGCAATTCGCTGGACGTCGCCCTAAGGGTCGTTTGCGCCTGGCTAACGCGTCCGTAGAGCGACGCAAGCGCATCGAGCGGCACAGCGTTCCGCTGCGCGCTCGCAAACAGCTTGTCGAACACGCCGGCCATGTCGCCGCCGGACACCCCAGCGACCTTCAACGTGTTGATGATTTTGGTGTATTCGTCGCCCGTCTTCCGGAGGTCGTTCAACACAGAGCCGACCGCGATACCGGCGAAAACGGTTCCAATTCGCTTGCTGAGGGATGAGAACGACGACCCGACGCTGTTCTCCATCCGCTTGGCCCGATCTTCGATCGACCCGAAGCTCCGGCTGGCAACCTGACTGGCTCGGGCCATGCCCTTTTCGAGTTTGTCGATGCGCGCGATGACGTCGACAGTTAGTTTTTTCGATTCCGAATTGGCCACGCGGGCTCCTAGAAGTTCAAATCGTCGACATCGAGCGTGTCGTACGCGCTGCGTTTGGTGTTGCCTGCGAGGGCACGCCCCGCGGCCATGATTGCGGCAGCGGCCGGATCAATGCGGTCGGGCGCCCGCTTTTTGTCGGGCCGGCGGTTGCCTGAGGCGTCGGAATAGAGAACGACGTTGGACACGGCCCAGCGCAAAAGCGGATTGCCGCCGTGCTCAAGCCGGCGCTCAAACATGGCCCGCTCAAAGGCATTGATGGCTGGGGTGTACGTCCCGATGGTCTGCGGAAACTCGACAACCGGCAGGCCGTCGCGATCCAAAGATTCCATCATCTCGCGCGCTGACCAGCGGTCGAAGTTGATCTCCTGAACGTCGAACCGTTCGCAGAGATCGCGAATGTACGCTTCGATCATGCCGCGGTCGACAACGTCGCCGGGGCAGGCCGTAAGGTGCCCCTGGTCGCGCCACAGCGGGTAGGGGGCGGCATCTACACCGGCACGGCGCCTGATGCCCTCTTCTGGGGCAAAGGACTGCACGTGCAGCGCTACGCGGTCGTCGGGCCGTTCTATGGCAATGGCAACGGCGGAAAGGTCGGTCTGTTTGGATAGGTCTACGGCCAGCCAGGCGCGACTGCCCTCCAGCGCATCCAAGTCAACGGGGACGGCGTTCTGGTCCCAAATGCGCATGTCCCACGCGGGTTCTGCGGCACCGTCGAGATAGACCGAGAGGTGAAGCCGCTTGTAGCTTTCACGCTCGGCCGGCGCGTGCTCGCACCGCTCGCGATAGCGCCTGAGTTTCTTGAGGTTGGGATAAGCGGGCGTGCACGACAGACCGGGGTTCGTCGCGAAAAGCCACTCATCCGAAAGCCAGTCCGCATCGGCCGGGGCTTCGAAAAGCACCGGCAAGAACGTCTCGTCCTTGATCCGGCCGTCGATGATCTTGTGAGCTTGCTCGTACTTCGCCCAGAACGGGCCGGTTCTCCCGATGCCCGCCGTCGAAGCGGACAAAAGCAGCGTGTTATTGGCCTTGTTGAGGCCGGTTTCGATGGCCTCTAGCAACTCCGTCTTGTTCTCGGCGTGCCCTTCGTCCCAAAAGGCGGCCACGTCGTTTCGACCGTGAGCGCCCTTGGCGTCCGACGAAAGCGCCTCGTAAACGACGGCATGCTTTCGATAGGTGATGGTCTTGCGCGAGTCCTGGATATGGACCGCCTCCAGAATGCGAGGCGTGGCCCGGCAGATGCCAGCCATCTCCTTGAACGTCAGCGACGATTGCTCGCGGGAGTTCGCAAAGCTGGCGATGGAGGTGTCGTTACGCCGCTCCGGCCCGCAGAGGTGGAGCATGAGGCACGCGGCCATCAGGCTCGTTTTGCGATTGCCACGGCCCACCATCAGGAAAAGCTCGTTCACGCGGCGGCTGCCATCAGGCAGCGTGTCGCCGTAGACGCGCCGAACGATCCGCTCCTGCCAAAGCGACAGGTCGAAAGCGTTACCGGGCAAGGTGCTCTTGGGGTGTTTCAGGGCGCGGATGAATTTGACCGCGGCCTCGCCTTTTCCATGCGGATCCGGGATCGGGCTCTGGTCAAATATCCACGCCAAACTCGGAAGCTTCTCCGTCACCGGGGGCGCCTCCCTTGTTTTTGGTGCGTGATGCGGGGGTAAGGCCAAGCTCCGCAGCCAAGCGGCGGGCGGCCTCTAGGTTCTCTTTCAGGATGGTCGTTTCCGGCCGGCGCTTCGGCCCGCTCTCGGACTCGAACGTCAGACCGTTGGCTGCGATGGCCGCCTCAGCCTGCCGCATGGTGGCAACGGCCAGGCAATACGACTCAACCGTGCCGAGTTCGTGGGCGGCGATCTTTCGCTCGGCGACCAACTGCGGCAGGACGCGGCGCCATTCCGCCTTGGCGTGGGCGGGCAGCCAGGACGGCGCGGGCGGTGCTTTCGACAACGCCCCGTCAATGGCCTTGATCTCGGCCTTCCTACCCCGGCTCATAGCGGCGTGCCATAGCCCGCCGTCCGAATCTCCAGCCCGCGCCGGCGCCCGATCTCTTTAAGTTCAACGATCGGGCGAATGGTACCGTCGTGGATGATACGGTGCACTAGCGTCACGCCGTCCAGCCATCGGATTCGGAAGACGTACGTCGGCTCGCTCGACGTGCCCCAGCCCCTTTGGAATTCCTCGGTGCTGGCCTGCAGCAATTGCGCGCGCACCGTGGCAAAGTCGGTCCACGACTCGATCACATTGCCAAATTCGTCGTCGGTGGACGTGAACGATTGGATCCGGATCGTCCGGTCGAGCGATCCACTACGCATCGTCGAACTCCGCGTTGATGGTTAGGCTGATGATGGCGTGGCCATGGTCGCCGGAAGGATCGCGCAGAAACCGCGTGTCCTGGCCCTCAAAGGCGAGCGCGACGCCATCCTGCGTGGCCTCAACGTTGCGGAGGGCGCGCTGCACAGCGCCGGCGATGGCCTTGGTTGGTGCCAGGCTGTTGCCGCGGGTCCAGACGTCAAGGTCAAGGAACACCTCCGCACCGACGAAACATTCGCCGTCGCTCTCGTCGATCGTCTGACCCTCTCCCACGATGATGCAGGGGAAAACCTCGGGCCGGCTGTTGCGGTCGAAGATGTTGGCGCCGGGGACCAGGTCCGTCACGGCTGATGTCGTCTTAAGCCGGGCAACGACATAGCGCTGCGCGGCCAATGATGGTTCGGTCACTTCCAAGCGTCCTTGATTGCTTTGCTGATCGCCCGGTCGATGCGGCCCTTTACGCGCTTTTTCAGCGTGTTGACGGACGGCCAGAAAAACGAATTGCGCTGCATGGCGACCGTGCCGAACTCTTGCGCCAAGGCGACGTCGAAGGGGCCTTGCGCGGTCTGCACGGTGGTTGCCGCGCCGCCTGCGGAGACCGTCACCGACAGTTCGACCGGGCCGGGGGTGGCGGCAATGCTGTCGCGCAGCTTGCCGTCGTCAGCCGGGGCCAGGTGCTTCATGCGCGCCACCAGTTCCTCGCCGCCCTTAGCGACTGCGGGCTTGATGCTGGCCTTCACCTCGGACGGGATGGCGGCGAACCGGCGCGTAAGGTCGGCCAGGTCGGGGTTTCGGGCCATCACGACCAACTGTAATTGCGCCGCTCGCGGATGATTTCGCGCACGCCGAGCGGCAGGAGGTGGACAGAAACGCCAACGACAGACGCCTCGCGGTTCTCGTACCAGTGGGCCGCAAGCTGGCGAACGGCCTCGGCCAAATCGGCGGGGACGTCATCGAACTCGTCCTCGATCACGTACCCAAGCTGCTGCTCAAGCGCGGCCTGCGCGGCGTCCAGCTTGCCGGAGATCAGGGAATCGTCATTGTCGTCGGTGATATTGAGGTGCGCCTTCATGTCGGCGAGGTCTACAATCGCCATGGCGGCGGCTTCCTTATTGGGTTGAAATTCCTATTTGCCCTGAATTGCGAAAGAAAGGGCGCGGGTGGTCCCGAGCTTGCGGCCAAAAGTCGGCGGACGCGCCCCGGTAGGGGCTTCGCGGCAGGCTCGGCTAGGGGGATGGCCTGAATCGGCCGAGGTCGTCAGCGGGCTGCTGTGGGCCGCCCGAACGGCTGCGTCCGTGCCGTATGCCTTGAGTGGCATGAGTGACACAGCGAGCGCAGGTTGCGCGGGTCGAGCCGCAGATGCGGTGCCTCGCGTATCGTCCTGATGTGGTCGACGTGCTTGGCAGGTGCGCCGCATTCGACGCACTGTGGATTGGCTGCGATGAACTGTGCGCGCAGGGCTCGCCAGTCGGCGTCATAGCCACGCTCAGCGGCGCTACCGCGTTCGGCGTCCTTGGCCTTGGCGCGTGCACGCTGGCATGAGCAGCGCTCGCCCTTGGGCACGAGCGTGCCGCATTGGCATAGGCGCTTCATGATGATGTCCTTGGTGGTGGGGCCAGCCCGGCAGGACTGGCCCCTGAGCCCTTGGTCGTGTGGGGCACGACTGGTTCTCGCGACTGGTGGCAACCTTGACCGGATCAAAGAACTTTGGCGCGCCGGAGTTTGCCTATCGTTGTTGGACTGGCCGCATTCAGCCCTCAATGCACCGCGCCAGATTAGGAAACGGGGGCGCTCGCCGGATGGCCCTTGATAACCGTGGCGCTCGCGGCGATCGACGTGCCGGAGTTGAGCGTCAGCACCGTGCGGATGTACCGCTTATTGCCGATGTACCCGACCTTGATCACGCTGGCCGCGGAGAGTGCGGCGGGGAACGTGCCGGTCAGGTCAGCGGCAGCCACGTCGGTAAAGTCGCCCGAGGTCGTGGTGTCCGACTCCTGCAGCTTGGGCGTGAAGTTGCCAGACGAGACGATCGCGCCGGTGTTGACGACGACCATGGCGGAGTCAAAGCCGAGCAGGTCGATAGCGGCAGAGGTGTTCGTGGCGGTGAGTACGGCAGGCGCAACGGCCTGCACGATGCCAACGTTATGGGAGAGATCACGCATCGCGGGATCCTTTCAAATTGAGGGAAGGGTAAGGGGCGGCCCGAAGGCCGCCCTGCGATGCGCTTAGGAAGCGGCGCACTTGATCTTGCGAAGGGCCTCGGCCTTGACCAGGCCACCGCCCACACGCCGACGGGCATGGAAACGGACCTTACCGGTGGTCGCGAGGCTGTAGGGATCGCGCAGCATCGACATCGCGACGCGGTCGTAAATCCGATACGCGGCGTTGAAATCGCCGATGATGATCGGGAAAGCGCCGGCGCCTTCGTCCGGCATATCCGGGGCCTCGATGACGGGGCGGCCAAGGATCGTGCCGGGCTCGCCGGCCTGAATACCGGGCTGCCAAATGTAGTTCTTGTTGGCGTCCTTCATGCGGCGAACCGAGCCGAGGGTGGTGCCGTTCATCATCCAAACCGCACGGCTGCGGTAAGCCGCCGGCAGGTCGTACAGCGCGTTGATCAGGCCGTTAGCCTGGCCATCAGCGTCCGCGATGGTGGCCGACGTGCCCGAGATGATCTCGCTGATGCCCTGGCCCGCGACCATGAAGCCGAGGGGCTTCTTGGTGCCGTCGCCGGAGACAAACGAGATGCCTTCTAGGCGACCGAATTCCTCGCCGAGGTCCATGGCCACTTCGGCCTCGACGTTGACAGCAGCGTCTTCAAGAAGCTGAACGGATACGTCGACATACGCCGCCATCTCGTGGATCGAGATTTCGATCTGTCCGTAAGCGGACTCGGTGCCGGTACGCGTCTCAGTCTCGCCAACCCACGAAGCGGTCGGCGTGCCGGTGCGCTTGGGC
>DAIMKE010000368.1:0-6239 GCA_036721875.1 Bradyrhizobium sp.
CGCCCCCCTCCAGAATGCCAGATTTTCCAGACACAGGGACCCATACGCCGCGGCCCGAGCGTTCAGGAGGTGTCGGCCATCTTTGCCCCTACGTGAAGCCGCGGCGTATGGGTCCCGGCTCAAGGCCGGGACGACAAGCTTGCGAATGCGACGCCTCGATCACTTTCGGAAAGCAACATCATGACAACCCTTTCCCCCTCAGGCTTCCTCACCATCGGCGCCTCCGATCTCGAATACCGCATGATCGGCCCATCGCCCGAACAGGTACCGACCATCGTGATGCTGCACGAAGGCCTCGGCTCCGCCGGGCTGTGGGGCGACTTTCCCGACAAGCTGCAGGCCGCGACCGGCGCCGGCGTGTTCGCCTATTCGCGCGCCGGCTATGGCGCCTCGACGCCGGCAAAACTGCCGCGCCCGCTCGACTACATGCACACCGAGGCGCTAGATGTATTGCCGAAACTGCTCGATGCCATTGGGTTTCGTAGAGGCCTGTTGCTCGGACATTCCGACGGCGCCTCGATCGCGGCGATCTATGCAGGGTCTCGCCAGGATCACCGCGTCGAGGGCATCGCGCTGATCGCCCCGCATTTCATCGTCGAGGATATCTCGGTCGCCTCCATCGCCGAGATCAAAACGACCTACGAGACCAACAACCTGAAAGAGAAGCTGTCGCGCTGGCACAAGGATGTCGACAACGCCTTCTATGGCTGGAACGACGCCTGGCTCGATCCGAAATTCCGCGATTGGGATATTTCCGAGTACCTCGCCTACATCCGCGTCCCGGTTGCGATCGTGCAGGGTGCGGCGGATCAGTACGGCACCATGCGGCAGGTCGAGATCGCGCAGGAGGAATGCTACTGCCCGGTCGATGTCGTGCTGATTGCCGATGCCGGCCACTCTCCGCATCGCGAGGCGCCCGACGATACGCTGGCGGCGATTGCCGATTTCGCGGCGGCGGTGCTCCGCGCGGACGGGGCTTTGGCGGCCTGAGATACCCTCTGCGTCCGCTAGGCCATTGGCCGAGCGGCCGGTTCGATGAACATGAAACAAAATGCATGTTTTGGTGTTCTGGGCTGGACGAGATCTAAAACATGCATTATTGTGCATGATAGCTAGACCAATAAAACGCTCAAGGGTGGCTCATGGCCGGTGACGATCGCGTCCTCGCAGGCGGCGCCAAGTACATCGATTTTCAGACCGATCCGTCGCGCTACCGGCACTGGAAGATTGCCGTCGAAGGCGACGTCGCGACGCTCACCATGGACGTCGACGAGAATGGCGGCCTGTTCGAGGGCTACCAGCTCAAGCTGAATTCCTACGATCTCGGCGTAGACATCGAACTCGCCGACGCCGTGCAGCGGCTGCGGTTCGAGCACCCCGAGGTGAAGGCGGTAGTCGTCCGCTCCGGCAAGAACCGTGTGTTCTGCGCCGGCGCCAATATCCGCATGCTGGCCGGGGCGACCCATGCCCACAAGGTCAATTTCTGCAAATTCACCAACGAGACCCGCAACGGCCTTGAAGACTCCTCGGAGAATTCCGGGCAGCGCTTCATCACCGTGGTCAACGGCACCGCGGCCGGCGGTGGCTATGAGCTGGCGCTCGCCACCGATCACATCATCCTCGCCGATGACGGCGCCGCCGCCGTGGCGTTGCCGGAAGTGCCGCTGCTGGCGGTGCTGCCGGGCACCGGCGGCCTGACGCGCGTGGTCGACAAGCGCAAGGTGCGCCGCGACCATGCGGATTACTTCTGCACCATCGAGGAGGGCATCAAGGGAAAGCGCGCGGTCGCGTGGCGGCTGGTCGACGAGATCGTCCCCAACAGCAAGCTGGAAGGCCGGGTTGCCGAGCGTGCGAAGGAATTCGCCGCAAGCTCGAAGCGCAAGGGCGACGGCAAGGGCATCATGCTTGCGCCGCTCGATCGCACCATCGACGATGCCGGCATTCGCTACGGCTTCGTCAGCGTCGACATCGATCGCGCGGCACGGATCGCCACCATCTCGATCAAGGGGCCGGAGACGGCCCCGCCCGCCGATATCGACGGTCTCGTGGCGCAGGGCGCGGCGTTCTGGCCGCTGCAGGTGGCACGCGAACTCGACGACGCCATCCTGCACCTGCGCATCAACGAACTCGAAATCGCGATGCTGGTGTTCAAGAGCCACGGCGATTCCGCCAATATCGTCGCCCATGATGCTTTCCTCGAAGCCAACAAGGCGCACTGGCTGGTCAACGAGGTAAGACACTACTGGAAGCGGGTGCTCAAGCGCATCGACGTCACCTCGCGCACGCTGGTGACGCTGGTCGAGCCCGGATCATGTTTCGCGGGCACGCTGGCCGAACTCGTGTTCGCCGCCGACCGCTCCTACATGCTGATCGGGTCGCGACAGGGCGACAACCGCAAGCCGCCGGCGCTGCAGTTGACCGCGATGAATTTCGGTCCCTATCCGATGAGCCACGGCCTGACCCGGCTGCAATCGCGTTTCCAGGCCGATCCGGCCGATCTGGAACGCGCCGAAGCCACCATCGGCACGACGCTGGACGCAGAAGAGGCCGAAGAACTCGGCCTCGTCACCTTCGCGCTCGACGACATCGATTGGGACGACGAGGTGCGCGTGTTCCTCGAGGAGCGCACATCCTTCTCGCCCGACGGCCTCACCGGCATGGAAGCGAACCTGCGCTTCGTCGGTCCCGAAACCATGGAATCGAAGATCTTCTCGCGCCTGACGGCGTGGCAGAACTGGATCTTCCAGCGCCCCAACGCGGTCGGCGAAGACGGCGCGCTGCGCCGCTACGGCACCGGCCAGAAGGCGCAGTTCGATATGACGAGAGTCTGACTTCGTGTCCCGGGCGCACTGCGGCACGCAAGTGACGCATTGCAGAACCGGGACCCACCAACAGGTCCCGGCTCTGCGGCGCAACGCTTCGCGTCGCACCGCGTCCGGGACACGAGAGCGAGCAAGGAGCGCGCCATGAACTTCATGAACGTCGACTACTCCACCAAGATCCCCAACAACGTCAATCTCAGCGAAGATCGCCAGGTGCTGAAGGCGCTGGAGGGCTGGCACCCCGGTTACATGGACTGGTGGGGCGACATGGGGCCGGAAGGCTTTCAGCAATCGCTGGTCTATCTGCGTACCGCCTATTCGGTCGATCCGCGCGGCTGGGCCAAGTTCGACTATGTGAAGATGCCGGAATACCGCTGGGGCATTCTGCTGGCGCCGCAGGAAGAGAACCGCGTCATTCCCTTCGGCGAGAATTACGGCAAGCCTGCCTGGCAGGAGGTCCCGGGCGAGCACCGCGCCACGCTGCGCCGGCTGATCGTGATCCAGGGCGATACCGAACCTGCCTCGGTCGAACAGCAGCGCCATCTCGGCAAGACCGCGCCGTCGCTCTATGACCTGCGCAACCTGTTCCAGGTCAATGTCGAGGAAGGCCGCCATCTGTGGGCGATGGTCTACCTGCTGCAGAAATATTTCGGCCGCGACGGCCGCGAGGAGGCGGACGATCTGTTGCGCCGCCGCTCCGGTGACGCGGACTCACCGCGCATGCTCGGCGCCTTCAACGAGGCGACGCCGGACTGGCTGTCGTTCTTCATGTTCACCTATTTCACCGACCGCGACGGCAAGATGCAGTTGCACTCGCTGGCGCAATCCGGCTTCGATCCGCTGTCGCGCACCTGCCGCTTCATGCTGACCGAAGAGGCGCATCACATGTTCGTCGGCGAAACCGGCATCAGCCGTGTCGTTCAGCGCACCTGCGAGGCGATGAGGGAAGCCGGCATCACCGATCCCACCGATATCGCCAAAGTGCGCGCGCTCGGCGTCATCGACCTGCCGACCATCCAGAAGAAGCTGCATCTGCACTATTCGCTGTCGCTCGACCTGTTCGGCTCGGAAGTGTCGACCAACGCCGCCAATGCCTTCAATGCCGGCATCAAGGGCCGCTACCGCGAAACCCAGATCGACGACGACCACCAGCTCAAGAACTCGACCTATCCGGTGCTCAAGCTGGTGGACGGCGTGATTAAGCGCGTCGACGAGCCGGCGCTCACCGCGCTCAACATGCGGCTGCGCGACGACTACACGCAGGACTGCGTCAAGGGCATGCTGCGCTGGAACAAGGTCATCTCGACATCAGGCTATCAGTTCAAGCTGACGCTGCCGAACGTCGCCTTCCACCGCCAGATCGGCGAGTTCAAGGGTATCCACGCCACGCCCGAGGGCGTGCTGATCGACGACGCGACCTGGAATGCCCGCAAGAACGATTGGCTGCCGTCAACCGACGACGGCGATTTCATCGCCTCGCTGATGAAGCCGGTCACCGAAGCCGGCGCCTATGCCAACTGGATCTCGCCGCCGAAAGTCGGCATCGACAACAAGCCCGGCGATTTCGAGTACGTGAAGATCGAGACGTGAGGGGACCCGTAGCTCGCGCCTCGAATGCAACTGTCATCACCCGCGAAGGCGGGTGATCCAGTAAACACCGGCGTCAATTGCAGAAGCGCCGCGACCAACCAAAATGGGGCCGCGGCGTACTGGATACCCCGCCTTCGCGGGGTATGACAACTGTTGGAGTTTCGCGCGAAGCCTACCCCGAAATCTCCAGCCCGGCATTCGCGTACACCACGCCGCCATCGACTGCGATGGTGTTGCCGACGACGTAGTCGCCGGCGCGCGAAGCGAGGTAGATCGCAATGCCTGCCATGTCCTCGACGGTTCCGATGCGCCGGGATGGAATGCGCCTGGCGAGTTCGTCCGACTGGTCGCGCGCGGCACGGTTCATGTCGGACGCGAACGCGCCCGGTGCGATCGCCGTGACGTTGATATTGTCCTTGATCAGTTTCGTCGCCATGCGCCGCGTCAGGTGGATCACGGCCGCTTTGCTCGCACCATAGGAATAGGTTTCGCCCGGGTTGACGAAGATGCCGTCGATCGAGGCGATGTTGATCACCTTGGCGGGACGCTCGGGTGACGCTGCGGCACGCAGCGGCTTCGCCAGCGCCTTGGTCAGGAAGAACAGCGACTTGACGTTGAGGTCCATCACCTTGTCCCAGCCGTTCTCCGGGAATTCGTCGAACTCGGCGCCCCACGCCGTGCCGGCATTGTTGACGAGGATGTCGAGCTTCGGCTCCAGCTTGATGAACTCGGCAGCGAGCCTGTCGCAGCCCTCGACCGTGGAGATGTCGATCGGCAACGCGATGCATTCGCCGTCATAGGCGGCCGAGAGTTCCTGTGCGGTGGCCTCGCAAGGGCCTGCCTTGCGCGCCGTGATGTAAACCCTTGCCGCGCCCTGCGCGAGAAATCCGGCGGCGATCATCTTGCCGATGCCGCGCGACCCGCCCGTCACCACTGCGACGCGGCCTTTCAGCGAAAACAGATCCTTGAACATGCGCACCTCCATTGCTTTGCCGGAGGTTTTGGGCGGGGGAGCGGTGTGAGTCAAGGAAGGTCAAACGGCGTCGTCCCGGCCTTCGCCGGGACGACTCGCAGAGAAATTCAAGCCGCGTCGATCCGGCGAAAGCCGTTCCATACCGCGGTGGCGGTACCGGAGGTCAGGACCGGGATCATCCGCGCATCCTGGTAATTGCCGTTGAGGGAGACGCGCTGCAGCGCCGTCAGGTGATCGGCGCTTTCCGGAAAGATCATGCCCGGCCGCGTCGTCACCGCCGTCTTGAATCCGGCGGCCTTCGCCAGCTTGAATTCGCGTGGGCCGGCGGCGATCCGGTCGCCATAGGGATAGGCGAGATGGTGCACCGGCCGCTGCAGCGCCGCCTCGATCCGGGCGCGGCTTTCGGTCAGTTCGAACGAAGCGGTCTCTTTGCTTTGCCTCGCCAGATTGCAATGCGTGATCGTATGCGCACCGACGGTCACCAGCGGATCGTTGGCAAACGCCTTGAGTTCGTCCCAGGACATGCAGAGGTCGCGGGCAAGCGTGGTCTCGTCGACGCCATGGCGCGAACATAGCGCGGAGACTTCGCGCCGCAGCTCCTGGTCATCAGGCAGGGCGCGCAGCCATTCATGGGCCCGGTCGAAGGCGGCCTGCTTGGCTGCCGGCGTCGAGGTGTCGAGGCTGGTGGGTACGCCGCCGATCGGGACCTCGATCGAGGAGGCCTTGTCGATGGCCCGCTCGAGCCCGATCCACCACAGCCGCCCGGTGCCTTCGGCGAAATCGCTCGCGACATAGGCGGTCAAGGGCGCGTCAAATTCGCGCATCACAGGCAATGCGAAATCGCGGTTGTCGCG
>DAIMKE010000369.1:0-6225 GCA_036721875.1 Bradyrhizobium sp.
GTCCTGGCTGGCCGCTGTCGGCCGACGACTGGGACACGCAGATGGTGTTCTTCGTCAACAACGGCTTCCGGGTCATTGCCCATGACCGCCGCGGCCACGGGCGCTCCAGCCAGGTCAGCGATGGTCACGACATGGATCATTACGCGGACGATCTCGCCGCCGTCACCGCGCATCTCGATCTCAAGAACGCGGTTCACGTCGGCCATTCCACCGGCGGCGGCGAGGTGGTGCATTACATCGCCCGCCACGGCGAGAGCCGGGTGGCGAAGGCTGCGATCATCAGCGCAGTGCCGCCGCTGATGGTGAAGACGCCGGCCAATCCCGGCGGGTTGCCGAAGGAAGTCTTCGACGGACTTCAGGCGCAACTAGCAGCGAGCCGCACGCAGTTCTATCGCGATCTCGCCGCAGGTCCGTTCTACGGCTACAACCGGCCGGGCGCCAAACCCTCCGAAGCCGTCATCGAGAACTGGTGGCGTCAGGGCATGATGGGCGGTGCCAAAGCGCATTACGACGGCATCATCGCCTTCTCGCAGACCGACTTCACCGAGGACCTCAAGAAGATCACCGTGCCCGTGCTGGTCATGCATGGCGACGACGACCAGATCGTTCCCTACGCCGACTCTGCGCCATTGTCGGCGAAGCTTCTGAAGAACGGCACGCTGAAAACCTACGAAGGCTTTCCGCATGGCATGCCGACCACGGAAGCGGCCACGATCAATGCCGACCTGCTCGCGTTCATCAAGGGATGAGCGGAACTCACCCTGCATGAAAGCGATCCTGTTCGGCGCAACCGGCATGGTCGGGCAGGGCGTCCTGCGCGAATGCCTGATCGATGCCGGCGTCACGGAAGTACTGTCGGTCGGGCGCAGCCCGACCGGGGTGCAGCACGCCAAGCTGCACGAAATCGTGCATGACGATTTCACGGATTTTTCGAAGATCGAATCCCAGTTGGCGGGATTCGACGCGTGCTTCTTCTGCCTCGGCGTCTCCTCGATCGGCATGGATCCGGAGCGCTACCGGCACCTGACCTACGACGTCACCATGGCGGCGGCAAAGACGCTGGCACGGCTGAACCCCGAAATGGTGTTCACCTACGTCACCGGCAAGGGCTCTGACTCAACCGAGCAGGGCCAGTTGCGATGGGCACGGGTCAAGGGCAAAACCGAGAACGATCTGTTGAAGCTGCCGTTCAGGGCGGCCTACATGTTCCGTCCGTCCGGCATCCAGCCGCTGCACGGCGTCAGGTCGAAAACCCCCTGGATCAACGCGGTCTATGCGGTCACCGCACCGCTGCTGTCCTGGATGGTGCGCGCCACGCCGAACCACATGACCACAAGCGAACAGCTCGGCCGCGCCATGATCAAGGTCGCCCGCGACGGCTATCCGAAGCCGATCCTGGAGAGCGAGGATATCAACGCCGTGTAGGCCGCTGTGCGCATTAGCGCGCCAGCTCGCGCTGGATGCAATCGCCCGTGCATCGCGCCGCCGTCCGATGTTTTCTCACCACCACATCCTGCCGCCAAGCCAATCGAACTGAGGTTGGCGTGCAAGCCTGATCTTGCGTGGCGTCGCCGCGCGTTTCCTCGCTTCGGTCTTCCGAGACGGCGAAAGCCTGGATTCGGGGCGCTTTGACTCGGCTGCTTTCGCCTTGATCGTATCGGAAGATTTCAGCAGTGCGAATGCCTGCCGCGCCTCGGCCGAGATATCTTCGGCGGATGGCGAGGCTGGCTTGCCGGGCACGGCTATCACCGCTTCCACCGGATAAGTAACCGTTGGGGTACTGGTGTCGAAGACCACGCGCTCCGGCAGCTTCATTTCGGAATGAATGCGGATTGTTGCTCGCCGCGCTTCGGCTCGCTCAACAACCGGCGGCGACGGCAGACAGGCGCCAGCGATGAGCAACAGCAGAAACAGTGATCCGCCTGCAAGGAGGAAATAACGCGCCAGGGGCATTCAACGCTCCACGCCCCCTCGTCGGTGTGTATTGACCCGTCTTGCAAGCGCTCGCGCAACCGCCAGCCTGATCGAGAGCGATGAGCGGGCCGCGACCGTTCTTCCCCATGGCCGTTGCCTCGAAGCCAGTCCCGGATTTGCCGACGCCAACTTCGCTTGCGTACGCTTTTGCCACCGGCGCATTTCGCCGAGGTGCGCACGTTGATCTGGATCAACAAAGCGGCCCGACGATAGCAAGATTGAATATCGAATGGGGCAACTGGTATGCTCCCATAGCAGCATCTTGGTCAGGAGGGCGAATGCCCAAAGTGAGTGACCGGATCCCTGGAGTGTCTTGTGCCGCTCTTGGCCTCGCGGCCACCATGATGATTGCGGAGGCGAAGGGCCAGGATGCGGAGCCAAGGTCCTACAGCAACACGCCGATCGGGCTCAATTTCCTGATTGCGGGCCATGCCTACTCGTGGGGCAAGGTGGCATTTGATCCATCGTTGGCGATCGCCGACGCGCATTTTCAGTCCCACGCGGGGGCGGTGGCGTATGTGCGATCCTTCGATTTCCTCGGTCAGTCCGCCAAGTTCGACGTGATCGTTCCATACTCGACATTTTCGGCACACGGGCGCGTTGCGGGGGTGCCTCGAGAACGGGAAATGAATGGATTTCTCGACCCGCGATTTCGCGTCTCTGCAAACCTGTTTGGCGCTCCGGCAATGTCCCCAAAGGAGTTCGCGAATTACAAGCAGGACATCATCGTGGGCGTCAGCCTTCAGGTATCGGCGCCCCTGGGTCAATATGATGACAGCAAGCTGCTCAATCTCGGTAACAACCGCTGGTCATTCAGACCCGAGTTGGGCATCTCCAAGGCATGGGGTAACTGGACCTTGGAGATCGCCCCGAGCGTCACGTTCTTCACGGACAATCCGGACTTCTTCAACGGCAACAGGTTTGCGCAAGCACCGCTCTACCTGGTCCGGGGCTCTGTCATTCGAAACTTCGATTCAGGCGCATGGATTTCACTGGACGGCACCTACTTCAAAGGGGCGCGCACCACCCTGAACGGCGTCCGGGGCGACAATGAGCAAGAGAATGTGCGTGCGGGTTTCACCGTCGCATTGCCCGTCGACCGTCAGAATTCGATCAAGCTCAATGCCGGCACGGGCATCCTTACTCGCACCGGCAGCGCGTTCAGCCTTGTCGGATTGGCTTGGCAATATCGATGGGGTGAAGGGTATTAGACTTCCCCCGCCGCAATCGTCCATTGCGAACAGGACGCGACCGACAATATGCAATGGCAGTTGGCAGCAAGGGACGAGCGGGTAAGAAGCGCTGACCCGCCGTCTCCGGTCTCACGTGCCAAACTTTGCTTCCGTGCTAAACGCTTGTGATCGCGGACGACTTCAACGTCGGCCGGCACGGTCAACGGGGCCGCCACGGTTCATTGGCGTTCCCGGCCGGACTGCCTCGCGCGCAGCCGCGCGGGCGACAGGGCGCGGTCTGAGCACAACGCCGGCCCTGGCGACGCACCCGACTGGATAATCGACGTATTGACAGTAGATCACAGCGCTGGCCGGATGGCTGGTGACCGTGATGCCCAGCAAACCCAACGCCGTGCTGAGTGCCAGGCCGGCGAACGTCAGTGACAATCGAAGCTGCCGCATAATTCTCTCCCTTGATCAAGCTGCTCTGGACCGGGTCTCTGGTTCCTCTAGTCCAGTTCCCAGAATTGCGGCGGCTGGGAGTTCCGGCTTGACACAGATCAAGCGGCAAGCCCCTACGGCGAAATTCCGCAGCGCCCATGCGGACATTGTCCTCAGGGACAATGTGAGGGGACCTTGGATAGGAGCGCCATCCTATTGGCGACTGTTTTGACTGAGTTCGAGAGTCACGAGCCTCGCCAACAACGTCGCCGGATAAAGCTGCCCGACTATGCTCTCGATGTTGCACAGGCTTCGCGCTATCGGATGCACCGGAACGAGGTCGCCGTAGCCTGTCGATGTCAGAGTGACCAAACTCAGGTAAAAGACCGCGCTGGCAAGACCTGAATCCTCGTCGAATGTTACTCCCTTGAATGCACCTGGAATCATCAATCCGACGAATATGAACAGCGTGCCAAAGGCAAGCGCGATAAGTAGATACAGCAGGATCGCCCCGACAATTCGGTGGTAGGTGACGCGGCCGCCTCTGAACACAGCTTGCGCGACCACCGCTCCGAGCGTGACCGCGATGGCGAGCCAGGCGGCAGCCAACAGATGGACGCTATACGGCCAGGGAGGGTAAAGCAGACGGACGACGAAGACGACGACGTTGGCGACAAAGCAGGCCGCCATCACGGCGAGCGCCGCCGGGTGGTCGGAAATGACGATCATGCCGCCTATGATGCCGAGCAAGGCAATGATTGCGAAGCCTTGAAATGCAAAGATGCCCATCGCGTGAAGCGGGGCAATCACGAACATCTCGAGCGCGAGCAGTATCGCCAGCAGCGTAAGCAGCCGGTCGGTATATTTGCGCCGTAGCCGGCGTATCTCGCTCAGAGGGGCAAGGGCCACCTTCGGCATCCCAACTCGCGTGAAGATACCCAATTGAAGATACCTAATGTGCGCTTCACAGCTCAATATTTTGCCGCCCGCACCGCGCGGTCGAGAAAAGTACCAGAAGGAATCCAACATAGCCACGTGAGAGGCTCATGGTACCGGTCAAAGGTAACTGGCTATGACCAATTGCTTCCCCTTTGGACAATAGCCAGCCCGCAGGAATGAGCGGCACTATGCTTTCAAGAGTTGCGAGCGTTCATCGCTCTCGCGGCTGCCCGTGCCGTCTAGTGGTCCAGGCACTCGCGTTGTCGCCGTGTTCGCTGGCTATCGGGTTTTCAACGAACGAAAGACCGATCACAAACCTTTGGATCATCGTGCGCCGCGGAGCGTGGGGCGTCGACTGGCACGGACATCGAATATGGGAGTCGTTGGACCGAGATGATTGTGCGGCTTGTCGCTTTGGCATTGTGCTCGTTCGTGCTGACTGTTCCCGAAGTCGCCCGAGCAGTCGAGAATGGAGAACCGCCGGCTTCCGACGGAATCAAACCGGTTGAGGATTACTCCTATCTCTTCACTCCGTTCAGGTTGGCCGATAAACCCAACCTCCAGCAATCGGTTTTTCTCTTCGGCGGCCGCACCAACTCCGGAAACCTCTGGAACACTTTCACGTTCGGTACAGGTGCTCCCGGCGTGCTTGTTTACGACAACTACATCGCTGGCGGCGCCTATCAGCGCGATCTGCTGGAGTTCAACAGCGGGTTTTTCATCGGCGCCGAACTGGGGTTCGCCGACCGCTTCGGACATTACCGAATTTGCTGCGACAGTATCGGCTATTCCAGCAGCCTGGCGCACTCGCTCGAGCTATGGGGCGGCGCCGTTCTGAGGCACAGGGGCGTCACGCTGTTCGACGCGATTGGCATTTCGCCGGGATTCGTGTTTGGCCTTAGCGCCATATCCAGTCCAATCGGACAGGAAGCCTTGCATCAGGTTGACCATGCAGGCAGCGCCAGGGTGCTCTTCTACCTCGGCTTTGATCTGGCAGTCACCCTCCCAAGCGTTCCGAACGTCGAACTGGTCTATCGTGTTCATCACCGGTCGGGCGGTTATGGTACGCTGGGCGGCTTGAAGGAAGGCAACAACGCCAACGTGATCGGAATACGGTATCGATTCTAAGCCGATCATTGCCGCAGGCCCTTCGTCCTGGGGGACGGTGTACCTCCGCAACGGCTAAGCCGTATCAGGAGACCTCGCTGACGCCGGTCGATCGGTGCGGCGATGGCACCACGCGAACGGGAAATTCAAGCCGGCAGGTCACGCCGCTGCTGTCGAGTTGACGGATAACGCTTCCGCCCCGCGTCAGACGGGACGCGCCATGCCGCGCGCAGTTGAGATCGCTGCGTTAGTTTCGCTTCCGCGGTTCGGATCGCGCCACGATCGCGTAGGTCCACGCGAAGACCAGAACGGCTGCAACAAAGGACGCTGCGATGAGTTTTTCCATGGCGAGACTATGCGCGCGAGGCCATGGCGTTTCCACCACAAAAGCATTGCAGCTCCGAAACCGGGCGACGCAGTCAACCGTATGGTTGCGAATAGATTACCCGTTACAGTGAAAACGTGTCCGACACGACTAGCTTCGCGCCTTCCGCCAACCTGCCGCGCGTGCTTCCGCCTCGTCGTCCATTCACATGGTATGCCGTCCGCTTCTCTACCAACTTACTGTTCGAAACATTGGGTTGCCTACGGC
>DAIMKE010000370.1:0-6222 GCA_036721875.1 Bradyrhizobium sp.
GCCTGTTCGACCTTCTGGCCGAGATGGGCTTCCGCGGTCTCCTTCATCTTCTGCAGGATGAAGGCGGAGACCTGCGAGGGCGAATAGGTCTTGCCGTCGGCTTCCACCCAGGCGTCGCCGTTCGATGCCTTGACGATCTTGTAGGGGACGAGCTTCTTGTCCTTCTCGACCATCGGGTCGTCGTAGCGGCGGCCGATCAGGCGCTTCACCGCAAAGAACGTGCGCTCGGGATTGGTCACCGCCTGACGCTTGGCAGGCTGACCGACGAGGCGTTCGCCGTCATCGGTAACGGCGACGATCGACGGCGTAGTGCGCATGCCTTCCGCGTTCTCGATGACTTTCGCAGTCTTGCCATCCATTACGGCGACGCACGAATTCGTGGTGCCGAGGTCGATCCCAATGACCTTTCCCATGGTCCTCATATCCTTCTTGTTGCGGCAGGTTGGCAGGGCCCTGGACGGCGCACCAAACCGAACCCCCAAAGTTCACATACTCGCGATATTGCGACGATGAGCCTCATATAGGAGGGGGGGTTGGGGCCGCAAGGACCGGACGCAACCTTAAGGCCTGAAAAGCCTGACGTTTGAAAGATTGTGTCAGCTCGGGGCAAACCAGATCTGCCTGGCCCATACGCGTTAAGGGAGCTGGAATGGCAGGTGGCCCGAGCCCGAGTAATGCGGCTCGCCAGCGATGCGCCATCGCCAGCCCGCGCACCACGGGGCTCCAGGCGGGGACGCGGTATTTGGCCGCTGCGGTCTGCCCAAAAAAGGCGCGGAGGCCAGGCAAAATCGCTCCGAAATGCCGGCTTTCCGGAGGAACGGAAGTCCACCCTGCCCTGTTGCAGGGTCATCAAAACCGCTAAAAGCGGGCCGACTGAACGACCCCGTCCCAAGGCGCCAACCTGGTGCCGAAATGTACGCGGCACGGCCGACCGTCGGATGGGCCTCAATGCAAACCTGGTAGATCCTTCATGAAGCTACTTCGATACCTAGCTGCGGTCGCCCTCGTCGTCGGCATGACATCGTCTGCGCTCGCCGCAGACCCGGTCTTTGCGCCGGGTGCCCGGGTCGGCATGACGCCGCTGGTCGGCCTCAACAAGGCCAAGACATTTCCCGGCTTCGAGACCGAGGATGGGGGCGTCAAGGTCCTGATTGCGGACCTGCCCGCCGAGGCCTATGGCGAGGTCGCCAATGCCTTCAAGGCCAATCCCGGTGGCACCGGCGGCATCAAGCCGGAGAGCATCGAGACTGCGGCGGGGCTCGCCTACTTCACCGTCGAAAGCGCCAAGGATGCGGCCGGCAACGTCAAGCGCTATTCGATGATCCTGCCCGGCCCCAGCTTCTCAGGCTACGTCGCGGTGCAGGTGCCCGAGAACGCTTCCAAAATCTACACCGACGACGCCGTGCGCCAGATGTTCAAGACCGCGGTGCTACGCAACGAGGTTCCGGTCGAGGAGCAGCTCGGGCTGATGCCGTTCAAGATCAGCGAGCTCTCGAGCTTCAGGAATGTTCGGACGCTGGCGCCTGGTGCTGCGCTCATTCTCTCCGACGGCGACGAGAAGAGCGGCTTCGAAGTCGCGCCCTTCATGATCATCGGCCTGATCGGCTCGACACCGGCGACGCCCGACGATCGCGGCCGCTTTGCCCAGCAGATCGCGGCCACGATTCCCGGCGTCCGCGAGGGCAAGATCACGATGTCCGAACCGGTCCGCATCGACGGCCAACCCGGCTACGAGACACGGATCGACGCCATCAGCGGCAAGGACAATACGCCGGTGACGCTCGTGCAATGGCTGCGGTTCGGGTCACAGACGTCGATGCGCATCATCGGCTCTACGCCGCGCGACAACTGGGCCAAGGCGTTTCCGCGCTTCCGCGCCGTGCGCGACGGCATCCAGCCGCGCGGCTGATCGGCAGATTCGCAAAGCCCGCTGAAACTTCGGGCTTTCGCTCGGGCACCGATCGAATTAGCTTTCCTCCGTGAGGTTCACGATCGGGGAGACGCGCCATGCTCACTCGAAGACTGGTTCTGACAGGTCTCGCCGCGACATCGGCCGCAGGCCTCGTCCCCGGCGCACTTCGGGCAGCAACAATCAAGCCCGACGCGGCATCCGCGCTTCTCGTTATCGATGTGCAGAACTGCTTCCTGCCGGGCGGCAGCCTCGCCGTCAAAGACGGCGAGCAGGTCGTTCCGATCATCAACCGCATCGCCAAGGGCTTTGCCAACGTTGTGCTGACGCAGGACTGGCACACCGCCGGCCACGTCTCGTTCGCGACCTCGCATTCCGGCAAGAAGCCGTTCGAAACCGTCGATCTCTCCTACGGCAAACAGGTGCTGTGGCCCGATCACTGCGTGCAGGGCACCGAGAGCGCGGCACTGTCGAAAGAACTCGCGATCGCGCATGCCGGGCTTGTCATCCGCAAGGGCTTCAACAAGGACGTGGACAGCTATTCGGCGTTCACCGAGGCCGATGGCAAGACCACGACCGGCCTCGCCGCCTACCTCAAGGCGCGCAGGGTGAAGAAGGTGTTTCTCGCCGGCCTCGCCACCGACTTCTGCGTGGCATGGAGTGCACTCGATGCGCGCAAGGCGCGCTTCGAAACCTACGTGGTCGAGGACGCCTGCCGCGGCATCGACACCCACGGCTCGCTCGCCAAGGCCTGGGCCGACATGACCAAGGCCGGCGTCAAGCGGATCCAGTCGGGCGATATCGCGGCTTGAAGGCACATCATCCTCCCGCTGCTTGCCGGCGCCGGGCTCGGCAGATTCTGACCTCGGAGGCGTGACGGTGAGCGATACTATCGCTTGACTAGCGACAGCACATCGCGATATTATCGCTCGTGAAAACGATCATCCTCACGCTGAACGCCGCGAAAGATCTCGATGCGCTTCCGCGGGACGCCCGCGAGCAGGTGGAAGCTGCGCTTCACCGATACGCTACGACGGGCCAAGGCGAGGTGAAGCCGCTTCAGGGCCGCGACGGCTACCGTCTCCGCATTGGCAGCTATCGGGTGATCTTCGATGAAGATGCGACCACGATCCTGGCAATCTACATCGGGCGCCGAGCCACGACGACTTACAGGAGGAGCTAAGGCTATGAGTGGGCCACAGATCATTCGAACGCCCAATGGCGAAGAGCTGGTGGTGCTGCCCCGCGCCGAATACGAGGCGCTCCTCGAGCGCGCCGATCACGAAGCCGAGGATGCCGATGACGTTGCCATCTACGATGCTCGGAAGGCGGCTGGCGGCGACGTGCTGCCCCCGGAGGTTAGTGCTGCGATTCTTCGAGGTGAGAGTCGGTTGAAGGCCATTCGCAATTGGCGCGACGAGACACAGCTACATTTGAGTTTCAAAACAGGTATAGGTCAGGGTTATCTGTCTGATCTCGAAAGCGGGCGCCGCACCGGAACCCCCGAGACCATCGCGAAGCTCGCACAGGCCTTAAGTGTACCGGTGGAGTGGCTTTCGTAGACTACATCTTGCCTCGACAACGCTCCGGCACTCCCTTGAGCTTCGGCAGCTATTGACCGACGACAAGCGAGAAACTGTCGGAGTTTAGAGAAATTCAGTTCGCTCCCGGCGCCGCCTTCGCGCCGCCCTTGGAGACGGCGACCAGCGCCGGGCGCAGCACACGCTCGCCGATCATGAAGCCGGCCTGCACGACCTGCACCACCGTACCCGCCGGAACGGACGTATCGGGCACTTCGTACATCGCCTGCTGGAAATTCGGATCGAACTTCTCGCCCGACGGATCGAACTTCTTGACGCCGTTTTTCTCCAGCGTGTTGAGCAGCGACCGCTCGGTCAGTTCGACGCCCTCGATGAAGGCCTTGATGCCGGGATCGGCGGTCTCCTTAGCTTCGGCCGGGATCGCATCGAGCGCGCGCTGCAGATTGTCGGCGATATCGAGAATGTCGCGCGCGAAGCCGGTGATGCCGTAGGCGCGCGCATCGGCGACTTCCCTGGCGGTGCGCTTGCGCAGGTTCTCCATCTCCGCCAGCGTCCGCAGCATCTTGTCGCGCGACTCGGTGGCTTCCTTGACCAGCAGCTCCAGCGATCCTTCCTCGGGATCGTCGGGCATGATGTAGGGTTTTGAGACCACGGGCTCGCCGGTCTGGGCCGGTTTAACCGCATCATCACTCGGCCGGTTGGGATCGGTCATAACACTGCCTTCTCAAAAAACGGATCTGGGTCGATGGGGATTTGCTGAGCGGGATATCGTGCTTTAGGGGCCGGAAATCAAGCATTCCATAGCGCTTTCAAGCCAGAGCCTGCCCCGGACTTGATCCGGGGTGGACACCGGCTCGTGTGAAAGCGCGTCAAAACAACAAGGCCCGGATTGAGGCCCTATTCGGGCCGATCAGCCGCCCAGCATCCGGCTGACGATCCGGGCGGCGTAATCCACGGTCGGGATCACCCGGGCATAGTTCAGCCGGGTCGGCCCGATCACCCCGAGAACGCCGACGATCCGGCCCGCGGCATCGCTATAGGGGGCGATGATGGTGGAGGAACCGGACAGCGAGAACAGCTTGTTCTCCGACCCGATGAAAATCCGCACACCTTCGGCGCGCTCGGCCCGGCCCAGGAGATCGATCACGCCGCGCTTGGTCTCGAGATCGTCGAACAGCGATTTGACGCGTTCGAGATCCTCCAGCGCATGCAGGTCTTCGAGCAGATTGGCGTGGCCGCGCACGATCAATTGCCGGTCGTCGTTTTCGCCGCCGGACCAGCTCGCGATGCCGGCCGCGATCACCTTCTGCGTCAATTGATCGAGTTCGACGCGGCTTTGCGCCAGCGCGGTTTCGAGCTCCAGCCGCGCCTCGGCCAGTGTCCGCCCTCTGATCCGCGAATTGAGGAAATTGGTCGCTTCCGTCAGCGCCGAGGACGGCACGCCGGGCGGCAGCGTCAGCACGCGGTTTTCGACCTGGCCGTCTTCGCCGACCAGCACCACCAGCGCCCGCTCCGGCTCCAGCCGCACGAACTCGATGTGCTTGAGGCGCGAATTGGATTTGGCAGTCAGCACCACCGCGGCCGCGCGGGTCAGGCCCGACAGCCGCGTCAGGGCTTCGCCGAGCGCCGCCTCGACCGATTGCGCGCGGCCGACCGAGGCAAGCTGGTTCTGGATCGATTCCCGTTCCGGCTCGGTGAGGTCGCCGACCTGCATCAGGGCATCGACGAAGAACCGCAGCCCGAGCTCCGTCGGCAGCCGACCGGCCGAAGTATGCGGGGCGTAGATCAGCCCGAGCGCTTCGAGGTCCGACATCACGTTGCGGACCGAGGCCGGCGACAGCGGCACCGCAATCAGGCGGGATATATTGCGCGAGCCGACCGGATCGCCGGTCGCGAGATAGCTCTCGACGATCTGGCGAAAAATGTCGCGCGATCGCTCGTTGAGCTGAGCCAGACCGGCATGCGGCGCGATCAGGCCGATCGGATCGTGGTGGGCCACTCTGCTAACTCCTCAGACCCTCCTAATTTGTCGATCCGGGAGGCCGATGACAAGCGTTCAGATGGACGTTTTCCCGCAAAGCCGACGCCGGTTCGCTGGAAGAAAGCGCGTCAAAACAAAAGGATAGATATTCAGCGCCAAACCTCTATTTACCCTGAACGGGGCCAAAAGGCCTTGCCGCTGCCTCCTCCCCCTCCTACAAGCACCGCGAACGAATTTTCGCTCGATTTCGAAAGGATTCCCCATGCGGCCAAGCCGCCGTGCGCCCGATCAGTTGCGCCCCGTGTCGCTGGAACGCGGCGTGGTCAAATACGCCGAAGGTTCCTGCATGGTGAAGTTCGGCGACACCCATGTCCTGGTCACGGCGACACTGGAAGAGCGGCTGCCGCCCTGGCTGAAGGGTCAGGGACGCGGCTGGGTCACGGCCGAATACGGCATGCTGCCGCGCGCCACCCTGGAACGCACCCGCCGCGAGGCCGCGGCAGGCAAGCAGGGCGGCCGCACCGTCGAAATCCAGCGCCTGATTGGCCGCTCGCTGCGTGCGGCGGTCGACCTCGAGGCGCTGGGCGAGCGCCAGATCACCGTCGATTGCGACGTGATCCAGGCCGATGGCGGCACACGCACGGCCTCGATAACAGGCGCCTGGGTCGCGCTGGCCGACTGCATCGCGTGGATGAAGGCCCGCAACATGCTGAAGACCAACGTATTGCGCGACAACGTCGCGGCGATCTCCTGCGGCATCTACAACGGCACGCCGGTGCTCGACCTCGACT
>DAIMKE010000371.1:0-6192 GCA_036721875.1 Bradyrhizobium sp.
GCACTCGCAGGCTGTTCGACAGGTGACATGGCGGGACCCCTTGAAACCTTGCACTCGAAGACTCAAGTCTATCTCCCGCGCAATCCGCCCATCCTTGACCGCGGTCAAGGATGCGCGGCGGACAACAGCAATAATTAGCCATGATCGAAACTCAGCCGGCACGCCATCGCGCGAGGTTTCGCCGAGCGATCCTCGGCACGGGTCTCTTAGTCGCCGTAGCGGCGGCGATGTGGGTCGACCACTATGCCAGGCCCGCGCGCAGCGCAGATGTCATGCTGCTATATGTCGGTGCAGAGGACTGCGCGCCTTGTCGTTCCTGGCAAGGCGGCGACGGCGCCATGTTTTTCGCGTCCCCCGAGTTCCTGCGCATTACCTATCGGGAGGTCAAGTCTGCGCATCTCCACGACCTCCTGAAGGACGAGAACTGGCCGGATGAAATCCGCCCCTATCGAGACCGCATGAGGCGCAGTGACGGCGTTCCGCTGTGGTTGATCGTTGCCGACAAAAAGGTCGTCCAGCATCGCTTTGGCGCTGCGGAATGGCGGGCCAGCGTGCTGCCAGCCATCGAATCATTGCTGCGTTGAGATGGGTCCCGCTGGCTCATGGCACTTGTGCGGAGCCCTTTCGTTCATGCCACCGCGAGCCGTGATCCGATCATTGTAGATCAGCCTGCGAAGTTGGGCGACTTCGCTTATGACGACGTGAGATGCTCGGACATCGACTCCAGCCAACCGAAGTCTCGCAAACACCCGCGAAAGCGATTCCGGCTTGAGCCCGAGCCGCCCGGCAATCAAGGATTTATCGTAGGGCAGCGAAATCCTGCACGGGCCGTCGGTTTCCGGGCACAAAGCGGCAAGGAACTCCGCAACGCGCTGCATGCCGCTTTGCGCCGAAAGCTGCTCGACGCGTTGAACCAGCCGGTGAACATGCTGCGACGTCGAAGCAATCATCGCGATAGCGATATCCGGCATCTCGCGAATGCAGGACTTCACGTGATGCGCAGGTATCAGCACAACTCGGGAGTCGGTGGCCGCGGAGGCCGTAGCGGGGTAGCGGCCGTCTGCGAAGGCCACCGCTTCGGCAAAGCTCTCGCCTTTGGTCAGAACATGAAGAACCGCTTCGTCGCCGGCCGGAGTGATCCGATACAGCTTGATCCAGCCCCGGACGACGATGAAGAACGCTGCCGCGAGTTCGCCTTGCCGAAACAGCGCGTCGCCATGTTTGAGATCGACGACAGTGGCGGGCGCAAGCAGGTTCTTCACCGTTCGCGGATTGAGACCGCTCAGCACCACGGTCTGACAAACTGTGTTCAGATCATCGAGTGTTGGAGCTGTCATGGCTTAATCCCTCGGTATGTAGACCTCCGCCTGCTCCATTGCCTGCACCTCAAAGATCATTGGCTGTGCAGAAAAAGATTTGACGTAGATCAAATTGCTGGTGCGAAAGGCAGACTCTAGGAACTGGCCTCAAAATGCGGTTCAACTTCGCGCAGCGCCTTCAGGAACGCATCGCGATCGGCGTGATGCTCGCTGCACGCATCGTCCACCGTGTGGAAGCACGCGATAGGACAGCCAACACACCCCATCTTGAAATTGAGAAAGATGCGAATGGTGGCCGGCCAGTCGTCCATGACATCGCGCACCAGATCGTCGGAGCTTATCGGCATGAACACCTCCAGGATGAACTAAAGCCGCGACCTGCCGGCACGTCTTTGTTGAAGCGCAACCTTCACGGCGATTCCGTCAGCGGGGAGAACGGGCGCCCTATCCCGCTCCCGCCAATACTGCACTGCAACAGGAATCGTGGTTTCCGGTTCTCAACGAGATCCGGGTATCCGGGCCGGCATCGGGGCAGATCGAGAAGATCGCCGACGTGCAGCGAGACTATGTGGGTGTCACTCGGCGGCACTGGAAGCGGCGCCGCATTGAGATGGCATCGCTCCCGCATTCGGCTGCCTCGATCATGGTCAGGCTTGGGAAGCCGCTGGCGAGGATTGCGATGGATCAAAATTCAGGAGCAAGAGGTGTGCAATTGAAGGGCTCTATATTTCCTCAGGATAGAAGTGATGTCGTTGGAAGAGAATGAGCTTGGCACCGTAACGCATATTGGGAATTGTTTCGAGGCACGGATCGAGCGCACGCTCGAACATGATCAGACCGCCGTTTGGAAGATGCTGACGGATTCGAGCCTGTTGCCCCAGTGGCTCGCGCCCGGCGATCTCTCTTTGAGTAAAGGCGGCTCGGCGAAGCTTAACTTCCCCGAAAGCGGAACGGACGTGGAAAGCGTGGTCACAGATGTGGATCCACCTCGATTGATCGAATATTCATGGAGCAGCTTGGGTGGGCCTGACCGTCCCCTACGATGGGAACTTACTGCCGTGAGAGGCGGCACACGGCTCTCTTTGACGCTTAGAATCCCCGACCATGAAGACATCGCTCGAACCTGTGCCGGATGGGAAGCGCATCTCGAGATGCTGGCCGCAGCGATGGAAGGTGTACCGATCAAGTTTCCGTTCGAGCACTTCAAGGCTGCTCGCGAAGCCTACTGCGCGCTGCTGCCCATACCGTAGAAAATTCGGACGCGCTGTGTGACCTCATGCTGCTTGCACATGGACGTTCGGATATTCCTCTTTATTGCCTGCAGTGCCGCCGCCACGGTCTTCGAACAGTGCAGTACGGTCTCCCGGGATCGGATCTTCCAGCACGTCGCTGCGCCAGCCGCCCTCGCATCAACATGGTGCTAATGATTGCAGCAACCGATGGGATGGGCACGGACGAAAGCTCACGCATGTTTCCTTTGCTGTCGGACATCTCGACAATGGCCCCCGCCACGCTGTCCGCACCAACCGGACATGATGGCGATCCAGTCCGACCGGAGCGGGTGTTGCTCGACTTTCTTTTGATCTCCCGGTGCACGCATCGTGCACACGCTCGCCTCTAACGAACTGAACGAATTAAATCCTCGCTCCAGCCCATCATCGGGGCGACGGAGAAATTACGGTCTAAAACATTCATTTCGTTAATCTTTTTGGCTACGATCCATCCTGTGGGGGATGGACGGGCTGGCAAATCGGGCACGCCGTGGCCTGTCGGCATGTGACGGGTAGGAGCGGTGGCCCATTCTGCGTGCGACGACGTGCTTCACTGACGCTCGCTCGCAAGAAAACCGCGAATCTAGTAGCCAAGGCACGCACCGTGACGGCGGTCGCAATCGCCGAGCCGCAGTCGGGCTCCGGTGTCGGTTGCGTGAAGACCCGTGTTGTGAACGACCACACGGCGACTGTGGGCACGTTGCCGCAAACTGCCTGCGATTCGATATCGTGAGGAGCCATGAACGAGACCTTGATTGCCGCGTGCACGATGTTTCTTGTCCCCGCAACGCTCCTGTTTGGCGCCTTGGGCGTCGCTCACTCGTCCTTTCTCAAGATGATCGTCTGCCTGCTCGGCATGGCAACGACGGGATTATGGCTTTACCGGGTATGGTGGTGGACCAACCTGTCGCTGATGGATCGCAGAACGGCGCTTGGCCTTGCGGGAATGTTTGCGTTCGCGTGGGTCGTGACATTTCTCGTTCAGTTGAAGAACATGTTCTCGCCGTCCTACCGCTGATCGAATTTCTGGCCGACGAACTGCCGGGCGATATCGACAAGCGCGCCAGCCATGGGCCGCGACGCCTTCGACCAGCATGGCAAACACCTCATGCGAATTGCGCTGCCAGTAGCCGCCGTGCAGGAAGACCAGGCACGGCGCCGTCGCATGTCGGCCGGATAGAGGTCGATCTTCGTCCTTTCGCGATCGCCATAGGGGACGTCGAGAAACGATTTGCGGCTGGCGCGCAGCGCTTCGGAAGCCTTGGTTTCTTTCCGCAATCAGCGCGGCGCTGTTCATCACCGCCGCATTGCTATCGTATGCCGCGTCACGCTCCCCTTGCGAAAGCGCTGCCCAGTTCGGCCGCGGCAGATCGAAGTGGGGCCAAGCGCAACCTTTGCTTGATCGAGCGCGTCAAGCACGCGACGCATGGTGCGGTCCGCGATCTCGCTTTGGCGCAAGCACCAGCTCCGTGGCCCGCCGCGCCGCAAGAGTTAACGACCGCCTAATGGCCCAGTCCGAAACGCCGTTGTTTTCGGCCGAAATACGACTATATTGTCATCTCAGCTGCAACCGCTGCTGATATTGTCGTTGGTGACCAGGCCCGTCTATCCAGGCGGGCCGTCGCCGTTTCAGGGTTCGTGGCGATGACTCGTTCCAATCGGGTTGATCATATTCGCATTACGTCGCACCCGGCGCCGGGTGCCAAGCTCAAATTCCCGATTCACTGGGGCGCGGCCACCGCGCGCGAACGTGGCCCGATCATCGGCACCGTATCGCGCCCGCAGGACCGCAACGTCATCGGCACCCATGGCGGCTCCTATTCGGTCTATCGCGCGCTGGCCGTTTCATCCGGAGCACTCGACCCGATCCGCCGTCCGGACCTCACCAATACCCATCCTGCCGAGACGATCGGGCCGTTTCCGCAATGGGCCGATCCGCAGCGCATCGTCTCGCTCGATCCATGGGGACACCTCGCCGCGGAAAACTTCGCAAGCGAGATCGCCGAGGGCATCGACATCCGCCCGAGCATCGCCATCACGCGCGCCCGCCTCGACCTACCCGAACTGCAGGCCGCGATCGAAGCCGGACGGCTGAAGCAGGATGGCGAGGTCGTGCATGCCAATGGCAGCGTCTCCGTGGTCAAGATTGCGATCGATCCGGTCTGGTACCTGCCTGGCCTCGCCGCGCGGTTCGAGACCACCGAGAACAATCTGCGCCGGCAGTTGTTCGAACAGACCGCGGGCATGTTTCCGGAACTGGTGACGCGGCCCGACCTGCAGGTCTTCCTGCCGCCGATCGGCGGCACCACGGCCTATCTGTTCGGTGACGTCAACAAGCTGCCGGATCACAGCACCAGGATCACCTGCCGCGTGCATGACGAATGCAACGGCTCCGACGTGTTCGGTTCCGATATCTGCACCTGCCGCCCCTATCTGATTCACGGCATCGAGGAATGCGCGCGCGCCGGCCAGAGCGGTGGGCTCGGCATCATCATCTACAATCGCAAGGAAGGCCGCGCGCTCGGCGAGGTCACCAAGTTTCTCGTCTATAACGCCCGCAAGCGCCAGGAAGGCGGCGACGCGGCGGCGCAGTATTTCGAGCGGACCGAATGCGTCGCTGGCGTGCAGGACGCCCGCTTCCAGCAATTGATGCCTGACGTCGTGCACTGGCTCGGCCTGAAGCGGATCGACCGTTTCGTTTCGATGAGCGACATGAAGCACGATGCGTTGACCAGCCAGGGCATCGAGATCGTCGAGCGCGTTCCTATACCCGACGACATGATCCCGGCCGACGCGCATGTGGAGATCGCGGCAAAGAAAGCCGCCGGTTACTATACGCCGGAGCCTCAGGAAGCGCCGGACAATCCGGTCGGCCGTTCGCTCGAAAAATATTGAGAGGCGGCGGCCTTGGCCCTTGCAAATCCGGAGACGCGAGCTGCTTTGACATTGCTGAGTGCGAAGGCGGTTCGCGAGCGCGCGCATCGCATGCTCGCGATCGGCCTTGACGGCAAGCTGCCGAACTTCCGCATCGATCTTGATCGCACGGAAGGCGCAATCGATCTGGTGCTGGACACGACGCGCAACGCCTATCCATCATTCGACGTTCCGTTTCATTCGCGCTGGCGGCACTTCGTCAGCAATGGCGACGATCGCTGGGCTGCCGTCGCCGGCCGCGCAAGTTGGCCCGATCGGGCAGCGCGTGCCCGCGCCGAATTCGACCTGGCCATCGTCAGCGTCTTCCTCGATGCCGGCGCCGGTCCGTCGTGGCGGTACCGCGATCCCGGCACAGGTTCAGCCATCGGCCGTTCGGAAGGATTAGGGCTCGCCAGCCTCGCCATGTTCACGGATGGCGTCTTTTCGGCTGCCCCATCCGAGACTTTGCGCGCCGATGCCGACAAGCTCGCCAATCTTGACGTTGCCGTCCTCGCGCGCGGCATGCAGGTCTCGGAACTCAATCCGCTGGTCGGATTGGACGGCCGCACCGACCTGTTGCGTCGGCTGGGCAAGCTGGTGGCCTCGAAGCCGGACATCTTTGGCAGCCGCGACGTGCCGCGGCCCGGCGGTCTCTACGACCGGCTTGCGATGCTGGCAGACGGCGGAAA
>DAIMKE010000372.1:0-6184 GCA_036721875.1 Bradyrhizobium sp.
TCGAGCAGTTTTACAAACCGCATCGAGCCGTCGCGGTAGCGGGCATTGGCTTCCGCAAACGATCGCAACAGTGGCTGTGCCTGCGGGTCGCGGCGGGCGCGTTCGAGCAAAGGCGGCAATTGCTTGGTGCAACCGCCCGGAAATGTCTCCAGCACGATCGGCGCAAACGCGAGCGGCACTGCCGCCGAGGCTGCGACCGCTTCGGCAACGCGATAGGGCCTGATGTCGCTGCAGAGGGCATCAAAAGCGGTTCGTCCGAACACGAACGGTGTGCGGTTGTAGATGTCGGAGGCGTTGATCCAGACCCGCGGCCGGCGATCTTCGCGAAACGCGTCAAACCGCGCTCCGTCGAAGACGTTGACATCGAGCCAATTGGTAAACTGGCTGTCGTTGACGCCGCCGCCGATGGCGCGGGCGATATTCCCGAGCGAAACGTTGGTATTGAGGCCCTCCTCCGCATTTCGCAGCAGGAAGCGTTCGCGGAAATCATCGAGCGCCGCGCGCTTCTTCAGCCCGAAATACGCCGCCGTCACCGATCCTCCCGACACGCCGGAGATGAAGTCCACCCGGTCGAGAAGCGATTTCGTCTTGTTGGACCCGGCGCGGGTGCGCTCCAGCTCGGTCAGGACCCCGAACGAGAACGCCGCCGCGCGGGTACCACCGCCGGAGAACGACAGCGCCAGCAACATGTCGTCGTCGAGGTTCGGAACTTCCCGGCCGAAATTGTTGTCGGCGAGCGTCTCACCGAGCGGGACATTGCCGGGCAGATTGTAGACGGTGGCGCATCCGGCAAGCAGGACGACGCACATGATCGCCAACGCTGGCAGTATCCCCGCCCGCATCCTGTCTGACGTCTTTCGATGAAGAGAATTCAAGATTATCGGAGCGTCAGACGCGCCACGCCCAGCGCGAGATTGATACCGATCTGGCCTTCGACCGACAGCGGCTGCAGCGAAATCGTGCGGTTGGATCCGCCGACAAGGACATTGGCGCCCAGACCAAGACCGATCGAGGCGTTGCCGCTGGCGCCGACATAAGTTCCGCGCAGCACGCCGTATCCGACGTGCGAGGTCGGCGCGAAGACACCCCAGAACAATCGCCCGCCGCCGGTAATTCCGACGTCGAGTCCGATCCGGCCGATCGTTCCCGTATAATTGTAGGTGCGCCCGGTCGCATTCGAGCGGAACACGCATCGCAAATTCTGCCGCGACCCGACGACCAATCCGACGCGTGGCGCCGCGTCACAGGTCAATCCGCCGACGCGAACCGGCTGGGCCTGCGCGAATGCAGGCGCGGCGAATACGGTCGTGATGGCGCACAGACCCGCGGCAAGGCAGATTTTCGACATGTGATTCCCCAAATGGCTGCGGTGTGCCCAACTCTCCCGCGCGCAGGCGCGTGAGGCTTAGTACGGTGCCGTCGGCCGCCCGACAACCTGCGGAAAACCCTGAGAGCCCGCGACGATCGGCCGTTCGCGGTTGCGCCAGCGCGTCGTAGCCTGGCCGGGACACCAGATATGTTCTGGTAATGTTCTTGACTTCTCGTCCGGTTCCCCGCTACCTTCGATTGCATCACGAGGGGCGATATGGTTCAGCGGGTTTCTACCGTAGCCTTTGAGGGGATCGAGGCCCGCGCGGTCGACGTACAGGTGCAGGTGGCGCCCGGCCTTCCGGCGTTTGCAATAGCGAGCCGTCAATGCCAATTCCTCGCAGTGTCCTACGCCTTTCGTAGCGAAAATGAGCCTCCTTTGGCCACGGGGGATCCTTTTTGGCGTTGATCGCAAGGCGGTTTCGAGTTCCTCGACCTTTAAGCCGCCGCTGCTGCCGAGCTGACGGCTGCACTCGCTTCAATGATTGCAGCGTGCTCGGGGTCTATCTTTCCAGACAAGAGGCGGCGCAACGCGGCAAAGTTTCCGGTGAACCGTTCCCAGCGATAATGACGCTGTGGTCCCAAGATGGCTCGGGCCAGATTAGCAGCCGGTTTTTTAAGGATGAAATCCGCGATAGCGTGGGTTTTGGGGATAGTTCCTTTCAACGCCAGATAGGCGGGGTTCATAATCTCGGAAAATCCTAGCGCTCTATGGCAAACCCTCCCTTCGGGGGCTCGGAGATGGACCGCCAGGCTCCCATAATAGTATCCGATGTGGCCATGACGGCGCACGCGCGTTCCGAAGTCTACATCCTCCATGTAGGAATAAAGCGGTAACCGTTCGTCGAACGGCTCTTTGCAGGCAACGTCAAACCGAACGCTCATGTTGCACCCGTAGACATCGCCAAAGGTGCTCTGCTTAATGTGGTAGTGAGTTGAATTTGCCGCGCAATCTACCAAAGAGGCAGCCTCTTCGACCGAAACTCCGCCGTTGGCAATGAGATGGCCCATGATCAGCGCGGCATTGGGCGTCGTCGAGAATATCGCCGCCACTCCCCGAAGATAATCGCGGTTCAAGATCATGTCGTCATCGAGAAAGACGACAATATCGGTACTGCTCGACAGGGCCTGAGTGCCCATGTTGCGCTGTATGCTTGCCCCGCGCTCTGAGTAGACGACCTTCGCGTCGGTTGGCAGTGGATTGGGCAGGTCTGAGGGCCGGGCGACGCTCACGACTATCTCGTTCGGCAGCCGGCTTTGACCGCCCAGTGACGAAAGAGTTGCGGCCAGCGCCACCGGCCGCATGGTAGACGCGATCACCACTGCAATCTGCATCCCTTCCTCTACCCCACGTAGACGCTTCAATCTAGGTCTGCTCGACGGCGGTCCCAAGCCGCAAGGTCGCGGGTAGCTTTCGTCGCTGTCACCTGTCCGGCGGCAAGGGTCCTCAGGCCTTCAGCGCGTATCGGCGGAACATGGTCCGGCGGCAAGAACGCTCTGATCGAGTAGCCGTTGGCCTTCCATTGGGGCCGCGCTTTTTGGCATTGGAACTGATGGTTCCCCGGGTAGGGCGCGTTCCTTGGTCGACTTGGTTCGCGCCCTGAGCACCTGAAAAAGCCGGTGATTGTTCATAAAAGCGGGTCCGTCCTCCCGCTTTGTGACTTATTTATCACATTTCGCTCTCTCGTCTCGGGGGTGCAATTTGCACTCCCTGTATTTGCACCCCTGTCTCTCAGAGTTCCATGTCCGCCGGTGGATTGGCAATGCGGGCCGCCAGCTCGCAAATGAGTTCTTGGTGATTTCCTGCCCATTCTTCGATCAAGGCCGCCGGTAGGTTCTCACTGAGGCTGTGAAGGGCAAGCGCGGTGACCTCGACGTTTTGCAGGAGACTGTTGGCCACGTTGGTCCTTCTGATCAGGTCCACCATCTCCTGAACCTTCTTCTCGTTCCATCCCTCTTGATCGAAGTCGTCTGCCGTCACCTTGCCCTCCCACAAGTCGCGCGCCTTGTTCCAAGTCAGGGCTGCCAAGGTTTCCCGAGTGTTGCCTTCGCGTTCATTCAGCTCGCGCCAGACCTTTCGCATAAAGCGCACTTGGCGCATCGACACACCTGTCAATTCGATCACCTGTGCTGCCGTCAGGCTCCCAAGGTCTTCCTTCGTGATCCGCCAAGCGGCCTCACCCTTGGCTTGGGTCGTCATCGGAAGCTTGTCCTTCACGTTGCTGGACAGCGCCCGTACGCGCGCCTCTGTCAGGGTGCCCGCGAAGACTTCCACCGGAATGCCCTTGGACCAATCGGCTGTGTCGTAAGCGGCAAGACGGTGGTGTCCGTCGATCACGTAGAACTGCGGGCCTACTTGCAGCACCAAAAGGTGATCCAAAGGTTTCTCACCGTCCCTAATCGCCTTGGCCAGTGTGTGGATGTGGTTTTCGCGTGTCCATTGGTCCCTCCGGTGGTCCCCTCGCCACTGGAAAACCTTCTCGGCGATGTGGATCGCGTCGCGCGCCACGGTGCGCCGAGGCGGCCCCTGTGTTTTCGGTGCCTGATCAATCTCAGCCTGGAGCTGCTCTGTTGTTTTCCCGCTGTCTGCGGGCATGCTCACGTCTGCTTTGCGGATGCGGGTAGGCCTGATGTCCCAAGCAGGTGCGGTATTCTTCATGTTAGCTTTGGTTGCCACAGTGTTCGTCCTTGCCTCTAATTCGTCTTCTCGTCAGGGAACAGCGCCTGCGTAGGGGGTGTCGTCTCTCGCATCTCCGTCCAGTCCTTGTGCCGTGTTACGCACCGGATGTCCTGCACCTCATCAGAGTGATGCCAACGTACCCACAGGTGCCCTTGTCGAGGATCAAGAACAATGCGCCGTATGGCGTCCCGCAATGTCTTGTTGGTTTCCACAACGTCGGTGGTGCCGGTAAGTGCTCGTTCCACTGCCTTAAGCCGGTCCTTGACGCTGATTGCGGTCAGTGTGTCGCGCTGTGCCCTCAAGTCCCGCAGTTCCTTCTGGAGGCCTTTGTGACGTAGTTCCACGTCCCGAAGTCGTCTGGATGCTGCTGATGCTTCGGGGCTTCCTCGTTGTGTGGCAATCAACTGAACCAATTCGAATGAGAGCGTTTCCATGCCATCCGCCTCAGCCTGTAGCTGCTCAATCTGTCTTTCCAGCTTGCTGGTGCTTCTGCCTCGCGGTGCTTCCTTGATCAGCTGCCGCGCATTCCCTTTCAGCGCCTTCTCAACAGCGTCGTATCGTACAGCCATGTAGGTGCAGCCTTCTGCCCGCATGTTTGCTCGGGAACACACGAGGTATACGTAGTCTCCCTTGGCGACCCTCGTGACCGCGTGTCCGCACGTGGCGCAGAACATGATCCCCGATACGATGGACTTTGGTGGTTGTTTGGCATTGCGTCCTCGGGCAGCTGTGGTCTTGAGCTTGCGGTTCACGCTCCAGTAAAGGTCCGCGTTCACGGCAGCAGGGAACAGGTTCTCGACGGGTGTCATGGCCTCATCCCTGCGCGCCCTTGTGGTCTCGTCGTGCTTCGTGGTGTGCGGCGTGAAGGTTCCGATGGGCGCGGTGCTTGTCAGGACCTTGCGGATGTAGCTGGTCCGCCAGTGGTCAGCGGTCTTACGCTTGCCTGCCTGCGTCCACGTCGGAATGTCCCGCTGGTTGAGTTCCCGCGCTATGCGGGTAAGGCCTTCGCCCGCAGCCATCCTCTCAAACATTTCTCTAACGATGGCGGCGCGTTCTTCGATCAGCGAATATCGCTTCTCTTCTTCACTCCATGTAATCCACGCTGGGGTCACACGGGTGTACGGCTTGCCCTCAAGTCCGTGTTCCATCAAGCGCTTCTTCTTCCGCGCCTTGGCGTCACCGATCAACTGCGATTTGCGCACGCTCTCTTGGTTCGCCCTGATCTGCTCCAGCACGACGTACAAGATGGCATGCGGGTCCTGCCGAAGCCGTGCCCGCGAATACGTCTCACCATTGGCCAACGTCACAACGTTGATCCCGCTCAGGATCAGCTGTTGAAAGAGCGTCTGTGCTTCCAAGATGTCGTCACGCGACAGCCGGTCTATGTTCTCGATCAGTAGGTAGCTGCCTTGGGGTACGTAGCCTTTTTCTACAGCTTCCAAAAAGCCCCCCAACGCCCCCGTGCGCGCGTTCTTGCCTCGGAAGGCAGACACCCCGAGGTCCGTCATGTTCAGCTCAGTATCCAACGTGAGCCCGTGGACGGAGGCGTACTGGGCCGCCTTGTCCATCTGCCTCTGTTGGCTGACCCCCGCTGCTTGCGAAGGTGTCGAGAAACGAATGTAGGAGTAGGCCCGCGTCTGGGCCTCGGTTCGAACAGGGGTGTCCATACGCGTGCCTCAGGCCATGCCGTCGCCCATCAGGGGCTCCAGCAACTCGAGCTGCATCCGACGCGCATGGCGGTCACGGCGCTTCCCAAGGGCTCCCAATGCCCTAGGTGCCCCTGCTATGACCCACGCCGGCCGAATGGTGCTCCGAAGGGCGAGGATGGTGATCCAATTCCGCAATTCCATTGCATTCTCCGAGTGATGCTGCCGTATAGCGTTGGCATTCACACTCTGCAATGGCGATCGTTGGCCTGCCCGACAAGGCGGTGTCCGAGGCGCGCGAGCGGGTCCGCTCGGCGCTGATCGCCTCGGGGCTGGCGCTGCCGGCGCGCCGGATCACGGTCAACCTCGCACCGGCCGATCTGCCGAAGGAAGGCAGCCATTATGATCTGCCGATCGCGCTCGGCCTGATGGCGGCGATCGGCGCGATCCCGCCGGATGCGCTGGCCGGCTTCACCGTTCTCGGCGAGCT
>DAIMKE010000373.1:0-6143 GCA_036721875.1 Bradyrhizobium sp.
AGACGGCGCGCCCGTTACCAACGTGAGCTGGAGCGATGCCAGGCAATATGCCGCATGGCTCGCCGAGACCACCCGCAAGCCGTATCGGCTGCCGAGCGAGTCTGAATGGGAATATGCCGCGCGCGGCGGTACGCAAACCAGATACTGGTGGGGCGACCAGTTCCAGCAAGGCATGGTCAATTGCAGGAACTGCAGCGACATTCCAGCCACCGACCAACCGGCCAGGGTCGGCAGCCTCCAGCCGAATCCGTTTGGCCTGTTTGATATGGGTGGCAGCGTCGATCAATGGGTCGAAGACTGCTGGCACAAAACCTATCAAGGTGCTCCGACCGACGGATCGGCGTGGGTCGAGAACGAATGCACCTCGCATGTCATCCGCTCCGGCTCCTGGAGAAAGGCCTCCGACTATGCGAGGGCCTCGAGCCGCGGCAACTATGACACCAACGTGCGATATCCCACCCACGGATTCCGCGTCGCCCTCACTCTCAGGTAGCGGTAAAGGGACGGCCATGAAATTGATGCAGTGGATCGTTCTCTCGGCAGCGCTCAGTTGCCTGCCGCTTCCCGCATTGGCCCAAGGCAAGCCGCACACAAGGACGCGCTGCTCTATTTCGTCTGGCCGCAGAACGGCGCCGTCATCAAGGGCGGGTTCTGGTGCCGCTTCGGCTTGCGCAACATGGGCGTGACGCATGCCGGCGACAATTACCCGAACAGCGGTCACCACCATCTGCTCATCAACGTGAACGAGCCGCTCAATCCCAATGAGCCGATTCCGCAAGACAAATCACACCTTCATTTTGGCGCGGGCCAGACCGAAGCCCGAATGGAGCTCCCACCCGGCAAGCATACGCTGCAGCTCGTGCTGGGCGATGCCGACCACTTTCCGTTCAATCCTCCGGTGGTCTCGCAGAAGATCACGATCACGGTGAAATAGCGCGGATCTCTCACCGCAGCTTGTTCAGCAACTCCATCAAGGTCTCGCGCTCTTTCGCGTCCAGCGGCGCCAGCGTCTCCTTGGTGATCGCCAGCGCATTGGGCGCGGCTCTTTCCGCCAGTTGCTGGCCCGCGCGCGTCAAGCTCACGCGCAGGCGGCGTCCGTCCTCGGGATCTGGGCTGGTCTCGGTCAGGCCGCGCGCCGTGAGGCGGTCGATCACGCCCTTGATGGTCGCGACGTCCATCGCGGTCAGCCGCCCGAGCAGGTTTTGCGAGCACGGCCCGGTCTCGGTGAGCTTCGCCAGCGCCGCCCATTGCGTCGGCGTCAGGTTGATGCCGATCTCGCGGGCGAAGATGGTGGCGTGGCGCTGCCACACCTGGCGCAGGATGAAACCGATCTGCTCGTCGAGAACGTAGGACGGCCGCGCCGGCTTGACGGTTCGTTTCGGCGAAACACTCCTTCCCATCTACACCCTCCGCCCCTCTCCCTTGCTTGCCGCAGTCACAGCGACAGGTGCGCGTCCCGGATGTCAGGCCGGGCGTCGAGTTCGGCCATCGTCCCGCCGAAGCAGATCTTGCCGCGCTCGATAATGTAGGCGCGGTCGGAGATCAGCCGCGCGAAGTGCAAATTCTGCTCGGACACCACGATGCTGACGCCTTCCTTTTTCATCGCGAGAATGGCGTCGACCATCTGTTCGACGATCTTCGGCGACAGGCCTTCCGAGGGCTCGTCGAGCAGCACCAGCGACGGATTGCCCATCAGGGTCCGCGCGATTGTCAGCATCTGCTGTTCGCCGCCGCTCATGCGCCCGCCCGGGCGGTTGCGCATCTCGCCGAGATTGGGAAACAGCGTGAACAGCTTTTCGCGGGTCCAGTGAGGCGCGTTCGGCCGTTTCGGCTGGCGGCCGACCTCCAGATTTTCCTCGACCGTCAGGTCGGTGAAGATGCGCCGCTCTTCCGGCACATAGCCGAGCCCACCGCGCACGATCGCGTGCGTCGGCTCGCGCGAGACGTCCCTGCCCTCGAACACGATCCGCCCCGTCCGGTTCTCGACCAGGCCGACGATGGAGCGGAACGTGGTCGACTTGCCGGCGCCGTTGCGACCCAGCAGCGCCACCACCTCGCCCTCGCCGACTTCGAGCGCGATATCGAACAGGATATGCGCCGGGCCGTAGAAACTGTTGAGGTCCGCGACCTGGAGCTTCATGCGCCTGCTCCTTCGCGGTGGCGCGCGTCATAGACCAGCCCCTCACCAAGATAGATGGCGCGCACTTGCGGGTTGCCGCGGACTTCCTCGGGCGTGCCCTCGGCGATCAGACTGCCGCGATTCAGGACGAGAATGCGGTCGGCATGCTCGAACACCACATCCATGTCATGCTCGGTGAAGAGCACGCCGATCGACTTTTCGCGGGCGATGCTTGCGGTGAGCCGCATCAGTTCGATCCGCTCGCGCGGCGCCATGCCGGCGGTCGGCTCATCCATCAGCAACAGCTTCGGCTGGTTGGCGAGCGCAATCGCAAGCTCCAGCCGCTTGAGGTCGCCGTAGGCGAGCTCGCCGCAGGGTCGCTCGGCATAGGCACCCATACCGACGAGATCGAGCAGCCGGCCCGCCTCCTCGCGGGCATAGTTCGCAGTCGAACCCCAGAGATTGAACAATTGCCTGCCGTACGACACCAGCGCCACCTGCACGTTCTCGCGCACAGTCATGGTGGGGAACGTCGCCGTGATCTGGAACGTGCGTCCGACGCCGAGCCGCCAGATCGCGCGCGGCTTGCGGCCGACCGTATCCTCGCCGAGCAGATTGATGCGACCGCTGTCCGGGGTGTTCTGGCCGTTGAGCATGTCGAAGCAGGTGCTCTTGCCTGCGCCATTGGGCCCGATCAGCGCCAGGATTTCACCAGCCCGGAGTTGGAACGACACGCTGCGCACGGCATGCACGCCGCCATAGGATTTGCTCAGATTCTCGACCGACAGCAATGTGGGGGCCATGCTCATTCGGCGGTCTCGATCCGGGAGGTAGCAAGCGCGGCGGATTTCTTCTCAGGCGGCCGCCAGCGATTCCTGATCGTCTCCAGCGTACCGACGATGCCCTTCGGAAAGGCCACCACCATCAGCACGATGAAGCCGCCCAGTACCAGCTTGGAGAGATCGGTCTGGCTGACCAGCCAGATATTGGCGGCCTTGAAGACGATGGCGCCGATGACCGCACCGGAAACCGTCTCGACGCCGCCGAGCAGCACCATGACCAGCGCGTCGACCGACAGCGAGATGCCGAGGTTATCAGGGAATACGCTGCCCTTCAGATACGCAAACAGTGCGCCGCCGATTCCCGCGGCGGTGCCTGATATGACGAAGGCCGTCCATTGCACGCGCTTTCCGTTGATACCGATCGCCTCGCTGCGCAGCGGTGAGTCCCGCGTCGCACGGAGGGCGAAGCCGAACGGCGAGAACACGATCACCCGCAATACGGTGACGACGATGGCGGCAATCGCGAGCGAGAGCCAGTAAAAGCTCGCCGGGCCCGCGGCCCACTTGTCCGGCCATACGCCCAGAATGCCATTGTCGCCGCCAGTCACGGCGACCCACTGGAACGCGATCGACCAGACGATCTGTGCAAAGGCCAGCGTCAGCATCGCGAAATAGACGCCGGAGAGTTGCACCGCGAAGAAACCAAACACCGCGGCGCCAAGCAGGCCGAGCAACGGGCCGAGCAGCAGCGAGACGATCATCGGCAATCCCGCCGCCTTGGCGAGGAACGCCACGCCATAGGCGCCGAGCCCGAAATAGGCGGCATGGCCGAACGAGGCGAGCCCGCCGACCGACATCAGGAAGTGGAGACTGGCCGCAAAGATAACGAAGATCGCGATCTCCGACCCAACGCGTAGTTGCCGGCGAACAGCGGCAGCATGGCCGCAAGGATCAGCGCCCCGATCGACATCAACCGCTCTATCGGGTTGAGCGGCCGCCACGGCGTGACGGTCAGACCCGGCGTACGACGCGCGGCGGCCTCCGGCTTGCCGAACAGGCCCCACGGACGCACGATCAGCACCACCGCCATCACCAGGAACACCAGGATGATGGATATCTTCGGGAAAATGAGGATCCCGAAGGCGTTGAGCTCGGACACCAGCACCGCGGCGACGAAAGCGCCGATGATGCTGCCGAGCCCACCGATGACCACGACCACGAACACCTCGACGATGATGCGCAGGTCCAGCGCGTGGTGCACGGCATCGCGAGGGATCTGCAGCGCGCCGCCGAGCGCCGCGAGAAAGACACCGAGCGCAAACACGCTGGTGAACAGCCACTTCTGATTGACGCCGAGCGCCGCCACCATGTCGCGGTCCTGCGTCGCCGCACGTACCAGTACGCCCCAGCGCGTGCGCTGAAACAGCAGCCAGAGCGCGCCGAGCACGACCGGACTGAGCGCAATCAGGAACAGATCATAGCTCGGGATATTCTGGCCGAAGAAATCGACCGCGCCCCTGAAACCAGGCGCGCGGCGGCCGAGCAGATCGTCCGGCCCCCAGATCAGCACCACGATATCCTGCACCATCAGCGTGAGGCCGAAAGTGGCGAGCAACTGGAACAGTTCCGGCGCATGGTAGATCCGCCTCAGCAGCACCATCTCGACCAGCACGCCGACAACGGCCACGACCAGCGCGGCCACGACGATGCCGCCCCAGAAGCCGAACGCGCCGGAGAATCGCTCCGTCAGCGTGAACGCGACATAGGCGCCCAGCATATAGAACGCGCCATGGGCGAAATTCACGATCCGCGTCACGCCGAAAATGATGGACAGCCCTGATGCGACCAGAAACAGCGACGCCGCGCTGGCAAGCCCGGTCAGAAACTGAGCGAAGTAGAAGGCCATTGGCGGTCCGGGTTAGCGCAAATCGTCAGAGCGGGGTCCTCATCCTTCGAGACGCGGTGCTTCGCGCTTTCTCAGGATGAGGCCATCGATGGAGAGGTCCTTCAGACCCTCATGGTGAGGAGCGCGGCAGAGCCGCGCGTCTCGAACCATGAAGGCCCCGGATCTCGGCTAGAACTCATTGCTTCGGGCGGAGCTTCTCCACTTCGGCATCGCTTGGGAGATAGTCGCTCCCCTTGCGATAGACCGAGTCCACCATCACGCCCTTGCCGTCCTTCAGCGCGGTCTTGCCGACATAGGCGCCGAGGGTCGACTGATGATCGATCTTGCGGAAGGTGATCTCGCCGAACGGCGACGGCATCGATAGTCCCTCCGTAGCCGCGATCAGCTTCTCCGGATCGGTCGAATTGGCTTTTGCAAGAATCGCCGCGGCCGCCTTGATGGTCTGGTAGCCGACGATCGAGCCGAGGCGCGGATAGTCGTTGAACTTGGCCTGATACGCTTTCAGGAACTTGTCGTGGTCCGGTGTCTTGATGTCGTACCAGGGGTAACCCGTGACGATCCAGCCCGTCGGCGTCTCATCCTTCAGCGGATCCAGATATTCCGGCTCGCCGGTGAGGAAGCTCACCACCGCGCGGTCCTTGAACAGGCCGCGGGTATTGCCTTCGCGCACGAGCTTGACCAGATCGGCGCCGAAAGTGACGTTGAGGATCGCTTCCGGATTGGCGGCAGCAACCGCCTGCACCACCGGACCGGCGTCGATCTTGCCCTGCGGCGGCCACTGCTCGTCGACCCACTGGATGTCGGGCCGCTTCTGCGACATCAGCTTCTTGAACACCGCGACCGCCGACTGGCCGTATTCATAGTTCGGCGCGATCGTCGCCCAGCGCTTGGCAGGCAGCTTCGCAGCCTCTTCCACCAGCATCGCCGCCTGCATGTAGTTGGAGGGCCGCAGGCGGAAGGTGTAGCGATTGCCCTTTGACCAGGTGATGGCGTCGGTCAGAGGCTCCGCCGCCAGAAAGAACACTTTCTTCTGGTTGGCGAAATCGCTGACGGCCAGGCCGATATTGGACAGGAACGTGCCGGTCAGCATCGCCACGTTCTCGCTCGACACCAATTCGTTGGCCGCTGTCGTCGCATCTGCGGGCTTGCCGCCGTCGTCCTTGGAAATGACGACGAGCTTCTTGCCGTTGATGCCACCTGCGGCATTGATCTCCTCGACCGCAAGCTGCCAGCCCTTGCGATACGGCTCGGTGAAAGCGGGCAACAGCGAATAGCTGTTGATCTCGCCGATCTTGATCTCGCTTTGCGCCATGGCGTTCCCCGCCATGCCTACCAC
>DAIMKE010000374.1:0-6141 GCA_036721875.1 Bradyrhizobium sp.
GACCTGTGCAAGCCGCTCGAGCGCGCTTCCATCCTTGAGCGCGATGCCGTGCTCGAACAAGCGCTTCGCCGCGGCGACCTGAACCATGGGTATGGCGAGACCAAGCGCGCAGGGACAGGTCACAATGAGCACCGAAATGGCAATGGTCAGCGCCCGATGCCAATCGCCTGTGTCAAGGAACCACCCGGCAAACACGGCCAAGGCCAGCGAATGGATGATCGGCGAGTAATAGGCCGCAACACGGTCGGCGAGACGGCGATAGCGTGCTCTGCCCTGCTCGGCCGCTTCCATCATTCGCACCATTTCGGATAGAAAGGACCGCGCGTGGCTGTTGGTCACACGCACCTTGAGCGAACCATTGAGATTCAGCATGCCCGAAACGAGCGTGCTTCCCGGTCGTACCGGCACCGGCATCGCCTCGCCCGTGACCGCGGCAGTGTCGAGATCGCCCTCGCCCGCAAGGACAAGACCATCCAGCGGAACACGCTCGCCTGGCGCGACGAGGATGACATCACCCACCGAGACATCCTCGAGCGGTCTAAAAGCGCGCGATCCATCCGTGCCGATTACATTCGCGCCCGCAGGCGTCATTCGCGTCAGCCCGAGCACGGCCGAACGGGCCTTGTCACGCATGGCATGGTCGAGCGTTCGTCCGACAAGCAGGAAAAAGATCAGCGTCACGACCGCGTCGAAATAGGCATGGCGTCCGAAATGCAGCGTGTCGTAGATGCTGAGACCCAGTGTCAGGACGATGCCGATCGAGATGGGCACATCCATATTGGTGCGTCCCGCGCGCAATGCCGACCATGCCGACAAGAAGAAGATGCGCCCCGAAAAGAATACCGCGGGAAGCGCGAGCAGCGCCGAGATGAGATGGAACAGCTGCCGCGTAGCGGGGTCGGCGCCTGACCAGACCGACACCGAAAGCAGCATGATGTTCATCGCCGCGAAGCCGGCGACCGCTGTCGCGACGATCAGCCGGCGCTTTTCGGGATCGGCGCGTTCGTCCGGTTGGCTGAGAAGATTTGCCTCGAAGCCCGCCTCGTTCAGCGTTGCCAGCAAAGGCGGTGCACTCGCGGTTTGCGCTTGCCGCCATGTGACGGTCACACGCCGCGTCGATAGATTGACCCGAGCCGCTACGACGCCCTCGAGGTTACCAAGGATGCGCTCGATCTTCGCCATGCATCCGCCGCAATGCGCGGTCGGGACCGACAGTTGCGTCCTCATCGTTCCGTCATCCAGCGATTGGCTGGCGAAGATGAGTTCATCGACCGATTGCCCGGTCAATGATGTCGGCGCCTGGACGGCAGGCATGGCATGGCTGGCCATGTCTAGGCCTGCGTGTCTGAGACCGCGCGATAGGCATGCCATGTGGCATGTCCAAGCCACGGGAAGATGACGATGAGGCCGATCAAGCCCGTAGCCGCGCAGAGTATGAAAAGCGCAAGGACGATGGCGCCCCAGACGATCATCGGCGCAAGGTTGTTCCAGACGAGCGCCGTGCTTGTTCCCATCGCCGTGAGCGCATCGACCTTGCGATCGAGGAGCATCGGAATGGCAAAAACACTGATCGCAAAAGCGAATGAGGCGAACAGGCCGCCCACCGCCGTGCCGACGCCGAGAATAATCCATCCCACCGGCTCGGTCAGCAGGAAGGCGGTTATGTGAGGCAGGCCGGGAAAGGGGCGCACGCCGAAGAACAACGCATAGATGAGCACCGCGGATCGCATCCACAGTAGCATCAGCAGGCTGAGCAGGACCCCGGTGAAAAGCACCTGCGGGCCCGCCGCCGGTTTCACCAGGAGCATTTCGCGCAGCGACGTATCGCGTCCCGCTTCTCGGTTGCGGCTTTTCTCATAGAGTCCGATGGCCAGCAGCGGGGCAATGATCATGAAGCCGGCGAGCGCGGGAAAAAGAATATAGTCGCGGCCATACAGCGCGAGCATCGCGACAGCAGCGAGAGACAGAAGGAAAATGCCCAGACCGTAGGCCAGGCTCGGCATCGGCCGATGGAAAAGATCCTGCCATCCGGCCTTGAGCCATTGGAAGCCGATGGAAGCGGGAAGATGGCGCTGAACCCGCGCGCTCTTCGTCTCCTCGATGCCCGAGGTCTGGCTCAGCAAGCCATAAGAGGGGCTTTTATCGCTCATGTCCCGCTACCTTTCAGCATGCCGATTTCGCCGCGCGATACTGCCCGCTCCCGTTCGCGCGTTCCTTCAAATGTCCCACGCATTCGGGCTGCGAGCGAAAGGCGACGTAGAAAAAATGCGCGTTCGCAAGAACGAACAGCAAAAGGCCTGCTGCCACCAGCGTCCAGACCAGCCACCGGGATCGGGATCGCATGGCCGTCATCGCTGAGGCGCGCTCAGCGAATGAACATAGAGCGCCAATATCTTGATATCCGAGTCCGTAAGCCGCTCGTCCCATGTCGGCATATGCCCCTGGCGTCCGCCATGGACGGTCTCCACGATCTGATCGATGTCTCCTCCATAGATCCAACGCGCGTCCGTCAGATTGGGAGCGCCGACATCGCGCTTCCCGCGCGCATCCTCGCCATGGCAAATCGCGCAATTGGCCATGAAGACCTCGCGCCCCGATACAATCGACGTCCGATTGGCATTCGTCACGAACTTGGGATGCGACAAGGCGTAGACATAGTTGGCCGCCAGACTGACCTGATCGGCATCGAGTATCCCGTCGCGTCCGAACGAGGGCATCTGCGAGACGCGCCCCTGCGGATGCTCCACATTGACCCCAACGCGCATGGTCTGCGCGATCGTCTCAAGGTCGCCGCCCCAGATCCAGTCGTCATCGGTCAGATCGGGATAACCATAACCCCCCTTGGCATTAATGCCGTGGCAGGCGGCGCAGTTGTCGCCGAACAACCGGTGGCCGGTGCTACGCACGATGGTCATGAGCCGGGGGTCGGCCGCGATCTGCTCGAGGTTCTCGCTTTCGATCCGCTTTATCCAGTCGGCCCGTCCCGCCTGCGAATCGACCAGGTGCTTTTCGACCGAGGTGCGCTGGTCGATGTTGAGAATTCCCTTGGTGTAGGTGTCGCCCAAGGGCCAAGTCGGCATGAGAATCCACCAGGCGAAAGCGAAGAGATGGGTGACGATCAGAAAAATCAGCACACCCTTGGGGACCGGCGTATCGAGCTCCTTGATGCCATTCCAGACATGGCCGGTCGTTTCATGACCGCTGACGGGATCGCGCTCTACGTCCATGGCTTGTCGTCCTGATCGAGAACGCTTTGTTTGGCTCGGTTGAACTTGCCACGATTGGACGGCCGGAACGTATAAATGAGGACACCGATCATCAGACCGATGAGGTAGAACAGCCCCCAGCTTTTCGAGAATGCAACAAGAGCCTCGTGGCTTATGTCCATGCCTGCCTCCTCATGTCATTTCACCGGCTCTGGCGGCTTCTGCGGCGCGGCCGTATTCTTGTACGGCACGTCGGTCAGCCGGCCGAGAACCTGAAGATAGGCGACGAGCGCGTCCATCTCGGTGACCTCGGTCGCCACATCGTCGAACACGCGAACCTGCGTTTCTTCGCCATACCGCTCGGTGATACCGGACGAGGTCGAGCTTTCCGGTGTCGCCTGGTCGAAGGCATCGACGCTCGCATTCTCGATCATGGCATCGGTGTAGGGCACCCCCGCGGCCCGCAGCGCCTTGAGGTGCAAGGGCAGATCAGCGAGGCGCAAGGGCGTCCGCGCCAGCCAGGGATAGGCCGGCATATTGGAATCGGGCACCACATCGCGCGGATTGGTCAGATGGGCGACGTGCCAGAAATCGGAATATTTGCCGCCAACGCGGGCGAGGTCGGGTCCGGTGCGCTTCGAACCCCAGAGCATCGGATGGTCATATTTGGATTCGACCGCGAGCGAATAGGGACCATAGCGCTCAACTTCGTCCTGCAGCGTCCGGATCATCTGGCTGTGACAGGCATAGCATCCTTCGCGCACATAGATGTTTCGCCCCGCCAGTTCGAGCGGCGTGTAGAGCCGCATGTCTGGCGCCTCCTCGACCGTCTCGTCGATCGTGAAAAGCGGAGCGATCTCGACGAGGCCGCCGACACTGGCAGCCGCGATGATGGCGAGCACGAAGCCGATCGCCGAACGTTCGAGCTTGCGATGAAACAGTTCCGCCACGGCTCAGGCCCTCCCCGCCGCCGTCGCGGCCTGTAGCGGGACGTCGCCTTCGAACGGCGCCTGGGCCGAGGCGGCGCGAATGGTCCTCCACATATTGTAGGCGCCGATCACAGCACCGATCAGGAACAGAAGGCCGCCGAGCGTACGCGCGATGTAATAGGGATACATGGCTCTGAGCGAATCCAGGAAGGAGTAGGCTAGCGTGCCTTCCTCCGTATAGGTCCGCCACATCAGGCCCTGGATGATGCCCGAGTTCCACATGGCAAAAATGTAGACAAGAGTGCCGGCAAGCGAGAGCCAGAAGTGCCACTCGACCAAGGCGGGCGAATACATCGCCTCGCGCTTCCACAAGGACGGCACCAGCGTGTAGAGCGAGCCGAAGGTGATGAGCGCCACCCAGCCGAGCGCGCCGGCGTGAACATGGCCAACCGTCCAGTCGGTGTAATGCGAAAGCGAATTGACGGGCCGGATGGCGAGGAACGAACCTTCAAAGGTCGAGATGCCATAAAACACCGCCGCGACCATCATGAAGCGGAGCGTCGCATCATCGCGCACGCGGTGCCAGGCGCCGTTCAATGTTAGCAAGGCGTTGCCAGCCGAAGCCCATGACGGCACGAGGAGCATCACCGAGAAGGTCATGCCCAGCGTCTGAACCCAGTGCGGTAGGGCGGTATAATGAAGGTGGTGGGAACCCGCCCACATGTAGAAGAAGGTAATGCCCCAAAAGCTCAGGATCGAGAGACGGTAGGAGAAGATCGGCCGCTGGGCCCGGATGGGCAGGTAGTAATAGAGCATGCCCAGGAAGCCCGCCGTCAGGAAGAAGGCGACGGCGTTATGACCATACCACCACTGCACCATAGCATCCTGGACGCCCGACCAGATGGTGTAGCTCTTCGCATGGCCCAGCGAGACCGGAATCGCGAGATTGTTGATGATATGGAGTATCGCGACGACGAGAATGAAGGCCATGAAGTACCAGTTGGCCACATAAATGTGTGGTTCCTTGCGGCGTGCGAGCGTCCGGATGTAGAGGATGAAGTAGGTCACCCAGACGATCACCAGCCAGATGTCGGCATACCATTCGGCCTCGGCATATTCCTTCGATTGGGTAACCCCGAGCAGATAACCGCTGGCCGCGAGGATGCAGAACAGGTTGTAGCCCACCAGCACGAACCAGGCCGAAAGCTGATCGGGAAGACGCGCCCGCGATGTCCGCTGCACGACATGCAGCGAGGTGGCGATGAGCGCGTTGCCGCCAAAGCCGAAGATCACGCCGCTGGTGTGCACCGGTCGCAAGCGGCCGAAGCTCGCCCAGGCACTGTCAAACGTCAGGTCAGGGAATGCCAGCAGCGCGGCGACCCAGACCCCCACGAACATCGCCACCACCGCCCAAGCCATGCTGGCGATGATGCCGGCCTTGATGGGCTCGTCATAGTAGCTTTGCAAACGGGATTTTGGCGGTTCCGGTCCCCAGATGCCGCGGATTACGATGATGGCGCAAATGGCGGCAATGGCCAGGATCAGCCAGCCGTGGATTTCCATTGTGTCCTGATTGCCTGCCGCTGCGAGAACGAGGCCGCACAGACCGACGGCAACGGAAATGGCGAGCGCGATCTGGCGTTCGGTCTCGGTCAAGGTCAGTATCATGGCCGATCTATTTCCCCCCTCATCGGTCATCGCCACGGGCTGACAGCGCAGCAGCAGGTTCGCTCCCGATGGGAACACAGCTCGCGCCGAACCAGCAACACGCGGGTCGGACGGAAGTTCCCAACTATTGCCCTGCCGTCTCCCGCGGTAAACACCAAAAAATCAGTGGTCAGCGTCGCTCGCCACGCATCGCGGCCGAATTTGAACCTGTGTTTGGCGACGGCGCAATGGACTTTTGCCGATCAAGCTCTTGGACCGTTAAGCCTGTGTCCAAGACTGGCTCGACCTCCGTCTCCGATCGGTCAGGACTGAGCGGCAGCCGCTCTTCAGCATACTGC
>DAIMKE010000375.1:0-6137 GCA_036721875.1 Bradyrhizobium sp.
CCAATGTTTCGATCGAACAGGTGCTGGTGTGGAATCCGGACGTCATCATCACCATCGATCAGGAGTTCGCCGCGACCGTGCGCAACGATCGGTCATGGGCCGCAGTCAAGGCGGTGCGCGACAGCCGGATCCATCTGTCGCCCAAAATGCCGTTCGGCTGGGTGGATTTCCCGCCCTCCGTCAACCGCCTGATCGGCTTGTGGTGGCTCGCCAAAATTCTTTATCCCGAGCGCTTTCCGGAAGACCTGCGGACGCTGACGGCGGAGTTCTACACGCGTTTCTATCACGTCACGCCGTCGCCTGCTCAAATCGACCATGTACTTGCAGGCCGGGATTGATAGCTTTCCCCGCATGAAGAATGCCCGATCCGCCCTGCCCGGATTTGCGATCGCCATTGCAGTTCTGATTGCAGGCCTGCTGCTGGCGCTGACGGTGGGGCGCTATCCGATCTCGCTTGGCGATCTGATCAGTGTGCTGCTGGCGAAAGCCGGCGGCCCGCGCGGCGATATATCGCCGGCGGTCGAAAGCGTCATATGGCAGGTGCGCGGGCCGCGCGTGATGGCGGCGATGCTGGTCGGCGCCGCGCTCGCGGTGGCCGGCACGGCGTTTCAGGGATTGTTTCGCAACCCGCTGGTCTCGCCTGACATTCTGGGAGCATCGTCCGGCGCGGCACTTGGCGCCGTGCTCGGCATCTTTCTCTCGCTCGGCGTGTTCGCGATCCAGGCCATCGCCTTTGTCGGCGGGCTCGTCGCCGTCGGCATCGTCTACGTGATCGGCTCAGCGGTGCGCTCGCGCGATCCGATCCTGGTGCTGGTTTTGACCGGCGTCGTGGTCGGTTCGCTGTTCGGCGCCGGCGTCGGCCTCGTGAAGTATCTCGCCGATCCCTACAACCAGTTGCCGGCGATGACGTTCTGGCTGCTCGGCAGCCTGTCTGCGACCGGCGTTCCCGACCTGCTGCCGCTGTTCGGCCCGGTCGCGATCGGCACCGCCGTCCTGATTGCGCTGCGCTGGCGCATGAACGTGATGTCGCTCCCCGAGGAAGAGGCGCGCGCGCTCGGCGTCGCCACCGGACCGCTACGCATCGCCATCGTTGCCGCCGCAACGCTGATCACGTCGGCGAGCGTCGCCACCGCAGGGATCATCGGCTGGGTCGGGCTCGTCGTGCCGCATCTGGCGCGCTCGCTGGTCGGCCCTGATTTCGCGCGGCTGTTGCCGGCGGCGGCGATCCTCGGCGGCGGTTACCTGCTGCTGATCGACACGCTGGCGCGGACACTGGCGCAGGTCGAAATTCCGCTCGGCATCCTGACCGCGGTGATCGGCACGCCGTTTTTCATCTGGCTGCTCGCCAGCGTGCAGAAGAACTGGTCATGATCCTCGAGGGCCATCAACTCACCATCGGCTATCCGGACCGCGTCGTCGGCACCGGCCTCGACGTAAAACTTCAACGCGGCGAGGTGCTGGCGCTGCTCGGACCGAACGGCTGCGGCAAGACCACGCTGCTCAAGACGCTGCTCGGGCTGCTGACGCCGAAGGCGGGCGAAGTGCGGCTCGATGGCGCCGCGCTGTCGGCACGCTCCATCCGCGAGCGCGCACGGCTGATCGCCTATGTACCGCAGACCCATGTCGCGACATTCGCCTTCACCGTGGAAGCGGTGGTGCTGATGGGCCGCACCGCGCATGGCGACCTGTTCGCCCGGCCGACGGCCAGGGATCGCGAGGTAGCCGCACGCATGCTCGATCGCCTCGGGATCGCGGCATTGGCGCAGCGACCCTACACCATGATTTCGGGCGGCGAGCGCCAGCTGGCGCTGCTGGCGCGCGCGCTGGCGCAGGAGCCGCACTTCATCGTGCTCGATGAGCCGACCGCGAACCTCGACTTCGGCAACCAGGGCAAGGTGATGCGCGAGATCCGCGCGCTGGCGGCTGGCGGCCTTGGCGTTCTCTTCACTACGCACGATCCCAACCACGCGCTACGCGCCGCCGACCGCGCCTATCTCCTGCGCAAGGGCGAGCGTCTCGCCGAGGGCCCGGTGCAACAGATCCTGACGCGCGAACGGCTGGAAGCGCTGTACGGCGCGCCGGTGCAAACCATTACCGATGCGACCGGGACGGCGTTCGTTCCGGGGTGAGGTGAAGCCGAACCAGGAGTGTACTCATAAAACGAGATGTTCGCTGTTGAGGCAAAAGCAGACATGCGCTGCTCACCGCCGGAATTTCGCCTTTGACCCGAAGCGGACATGGTTCAAGTGCGCCTAACCGTTGGCGGCCGCAAACTCCCGGGCCGTCTTGATGAACGCGGTAAAAGCTGCTGGAGGGTTTTTTCGGCCCGGGTAGTACAGCGCGAGAGGCACAAGGTGTGGCGTCCAATCTTCGAGAACGCGGACAAGTCGACCCTTCGCGATATCGTCTCGCACGTCCGCTTCGATGACGTAGCCTAGACCGACGCCATTCTGTGCGGCGATCCGAACGAGGCTCGACTCGTCAAGTGTGATAGGCCCCTGCACATCGATATGGACGGCATCCCCGTCCTTCTCAAAGCGCCATCGGAGCAATGCGTTGTTTGGAAGGCGCGCGCGGATGCAACGGAAACGATAGAGATCGGCCGGGACGATCGGCCGGCCGTGAGTGCGCAAGAAATCCGGAGATGCGACGACGGCGTTGCCGCGCTTTAGACCAAGAGAGACGGCGATCATATCGCTTGGCACGAGGTCTGACGGCCTAAGGCCCATGTCAAAGCCAGCCGCGACGATGTCGACCAGCCGACCCTCGGTCACCAGGTCGACATGTACCTGCGGGTAGCGCCTCATGAACGAGAGAATGAGCGGCGCCATGACTTCGCGGGCAGCTGAGGCGAATGCGTTGATACGCAATGTCCCGGTCGGCGTCTCCTGGAGCGATTGAGCCGCGAGCATGGCGTCGTGAATGTCGGTCATTGCCGGCCCGACCCGTTCGACAAATGTTCGTCCGGCATCGGTGAGCGACACGCTTCGCGTCGTACGGTTGAACAAGCGAATGCCCAAGCGCTGCTCGAGCTTGGCAATGGCATTGCTTAAGGCGGTCGTCGACATATCGAGGTCGAGCGCTGCAGCTCGAAAGGAGCCTTGGCGGGCGATGCTGAGAACAGCATCCAGGTCGGCAAGGAATGATCGGGTCATTATCCCTCTTTTCGCAATGCCACATCCTGCTCTGTCCCGATTATCGCGTCAATCATCCAGGCCTAGATTTACAAGTGACACCCCATGAGGGTCGGCCTCACGGCCGACGAGGCCGCCTAAACAAGCCTGGAGAACTGAAAATGTCTATCAAACTGCCCGAAAGCATTGAGGCCTACTTCCTCGCCGACCGTGACGGCGGCCCCGACGAACTCGCTGCCGTTTTCACTGAGAACGCCATCGTCAAGGATGCAGGCGAGACCCTGGTGGGCCATGACGCCATCCGAGAGTGGAAAGTCGAGTACAGCCAGAAATACGGCCCGACGACCACCAATCCCTTCTTCATCGCCACCGAAAACGGAAAAACCCAAGTGACGGCTCACGTAGCCGGCGACTTCCCCGGAAGCCCGGCCGATCTCCGGTACTTCTTCGTCCTCGCCGGCGACAAGATCGCCGAACTGGAGATCACGGTATGATCCCGTTCCTCACACTGCAGGGGCGACGGGCGCTGATCACCGGGGGTACCTTGGGTGCCGGCGCCGCGACCGTGGCGCTCTTCCGGGACCTAGGTGCCCGCGTGCTGACAACGGCGCGCAACAAGCCAGCGGATTTTGCCGGTGACGCATTCGTTACAGCTGACCTCACTACCAAAGAGGGGGCACAGGCCGTCATTGATGCCGTGAATCAGCAGCTTGGCGGGCTCGACATCCTCGTCAATGTTCTGGGCGGTTCTTCCGCCCCTTCGGGCGGATTCGCTGCGCTCGACGACACTGAATGGGACAAGGAGTTTGACCTCAATTTCTTTCCGGCGGTCAGGCTCGATCGCGCTCTGATCCCGGGTATGATCGCGCAGGGAAACGGCGTCGTCATCCACGTGACCTCTATCCAGAACCGCCTGCCGTTGCCGGAGGCGACGACGGCCTATGCGTCGGCCAAGGCCGCGCTGAACACATACAGCAAGAGCCTCTCCAAGGAAGTCTCGCCGAAGGGGGTGCGGGTAGTTCGGGTTTCTCCTGGGTGGATCGCCAGTCCGCTGTCCAACGGTCTGGCTATGCGCATCGCCGAAGAAGCCGGCATTGGCTACGACGACGCGGTGCAGGTGATCATGAAGTCGCTCGGCGGTATACCGCTGGGGAGACCGGCCGAGCCGAAGGAGGTCGCCGACCTGATCGCCTTCCTTGCGTCGGACCGTGCAACGTCAATCACCGGGACAGAGCATGTGATCGACGGCGGGACTATTCCCACAGTCTGAAAAGCCAGTGCGCATATCACAGTGCGCATCGGCCCCTAGCCCACTGGACTTGCAAAGATGAAAAAGTGGCATGGGGCTTCGGTATCGGATCTGCGAGCATGTCGGTAGTTGGACTATGACCCCTTACGCTGGAGCGTGACCGCTTCGGGTCCCGAAGCGGACCACCCGGGATGGTCTGGCGATGTCCGAGGATAAGGGTAGACCGGGAGTGACCGACCGGATGCCAAACCTCGGCTTTGGTCCGGGGGACACCGGTAACGCCGAGCGGCAGTCCTTGACGGCACCCCAATTCCTGTCCATATGCGGTAACCGACATTTGGTCGAACGACTGGGCCGCTTTGCCTTCCTGTGACTGGCACGCACGTTCAGACCATTCTCCAAAAATCGATCAACCGACGAAGGGCCTTGGGGCCTCGATCCCAGGCGCACTGTCGAAAGGGATATGTCTGTGCATACGAGAACTGCGCAGTGGCCTAACAGGCAAGTTGGCTCTGGCTTCATTCAAACTCCCAATGCCGGCGATGACGTCCTCGACGCTCGGCGCTGGACTCGTACTTTGGCAAACTACAGCACCCCAAATCTGCTGCGCAGCATTACCGAGTTGGCGATCACGGCTTTGCCGCTCGTCATGTTGTGGACCGCGGCCTGGTTCACGTTCTCTCTAGGCCATGCCTGGGCTTCATTTCTCATCGCGATTCCGGCTGCAGGCTTTCTCGTGCGCCTGTTCATGATCCAGCACGACTGCGGCCATGGCACTTTTTTTGCCGGCCGCCTGGCGAATGACTGGGTCGGCCGCGTCATTGGCGTGCTCACGCTCACGCCCTATGACTGTTGGCGCCGCTCACATGCTACTCATCATGCCACCACCGGCAACCTCGATCGCCGCGGTACCGGCGATCTCGATACGCTGACAGTGCGTGAATACCGGGCCCTTTCCCGGTGGGGTCGTGTGAAATACCGTCTTTACCGGCACCCTCTGATCATGTTCGGGGTCGGCCCCGCCTACCTTTTTCTTTTGCAACAGAGGCTCCCGGTCGGCCTCATGCGCAACGGTTGGCAGCCTTGGGCCAGCACAATGGCAACCAACCTCGCGATCGCGGTCATCGTCGCTGTGCTCACATGGTTTATCGGCATCAAGGCGTTCCTGCTCGTGCATCTTCCGATCACGCTCCTCGCCGCCACGGTCGGGGTTTGGCTGTTCTACGTGCAGCATCAATTCGAGCATACGACGTGGGATCATGACGAGAGCTGGAACCTGCATCAAGCCGCTTTGCACGGCAGCTCACATTACGAACTGCCCGAACCGCTGCGCTGGTTCACAGCCAACATCGGTATCCACCACGTGCATCACCTCTCCAGTCGTATTCCCTATTACCGGCTGCCGAACGTGCTACGCGACCACCCTGAACTGCGCGACGTCGGTCGCATAACGCTTCTGCAGAGCTTTCGGTGTGTACGGCTCGTGTTATGGGACGAAGGGCAGCGCCGCCTGGTTTCGTTCCAGGAACTGAGAACGCGGGACTTTCAGTAAGCAGCGTCCAATCTGGCCGCACCGTCGCAATGCGGTCACGCCGCCACTAAGAGGCAAAGCAGTGGAAGTAGGACTTCGGCGCGGCAATTGGTTCCGTTTGGGCGGTTTGCGCTAACGCACCATGTCGCTTCGTTCCGGTTCCGCTTTCGCCTCACGCCGGAATGAACGCCGTCCAGGTCGCATCGATAATCGTCTGCACTGG
>DAIMKE010000376.1:0-6125 GCA_036721875.1 Bradyrhizobium sp.
TTAAGCGTGATTTGGGGTAATCGCGAAGCGGATTATTTTCGCGGGAAGAGCGGGTTCTGATTTGCGCCGTCGGGCAAATCAGTGCTGAGGACTTTCAGTCTGATCGCAGATGCTGCGCCACTCATATTGCCGGGTGGCCGGATTGAGAACTTGGCCTTGGGAGCATTGCGAGGTCCCAAGGGGCGGCAATTGCGTCGGTTGGATCGGCGCGATCGATGGCGGCGTCAGCGGGCACGTCGTCATTGGGCAGATCGGCGGCAAATCAATCGAGCTACTGCAGAGCGGCTGCATTTGACCGTCGACACAGCGGCAGACGCACGATGCCTCGGCACTCGCTGTCAGGAAAGCCAAGAAAGAGACCGTCAAGATCAAGCGCGTCATTTGAAAGAAAGAAGACACGCGGGTCCGGTTCACTCGGCGGATCATGGGAATGCCGTAGTAAGGAAAAGACGTGGATGGCCGGGTCAAGCCCGGCCATGACGAGTGGAGAGGCCGTGCCCCTACACCACCAATCCGTTCTGCCCCGCCAGTTCCTTCAGCGACACCTGCGGCCGTGCGCCGATGTGCTGGATCACTTCGGCTGCGGCGAGCGCGCCGAGCCGGCCGCACGTCTCGTGGCTCGCGTTGCGGACGAGGCCGAACAGGAAGCCGGCGGCGAAGAGGTCGCCGGCGCCGGTGGTGTCGACCAGCTTCTCGATCGGGAACGCGGGCGCCGACGTGACGCCGTCCTTGGCCGCGACCACGCAGCCCTTTTCGCTGCGGGTGACGATTCCGAGCTTGGTATCCGCGCGGAGTTGCTGCAGCGCGCCGTCGAAATCCGAGGTCTGGTACAGCGCGTGCAGTTCGGCCTCGTTGGCAAACACCAGATCGACGGTGCCCTTGCGCATCAGGTCGAGAAACTCCTCGCGATAACGATCGACGCAGAACGAATCCGACAGCGTCAGCGCCACCTGGCGGCCGGCGCCGTGGGCGATCTTCGCGGCCTTGACGAAGGCTTCCTTGGCGTTCTTCGGGTCCCAGAGATAGCCTTCGAGATAGACGATGCTCGATGCCGCGATCTGGGCTTCGTCGATGTCGGCGGGTGAGAGATCCTGCGCGGCGCCGAGATAGGTGTTCATGGTGCGCTCGCCGTCCGGCGTCACCAGGATGTAGGAGCAGCCGGTGGCGGGGCCTGTCTCGGCCGCCTTCGTCTCGAAGGCGACGCCGGCGGCGCGGATGTCGTGGCTGTAGAGGCCGCCGATCTGGTCGTTCTTGACCTTGCCGATGAAGGCGGCCCGCGCGCCGAAGCCGGCGAGGCCGACGATGGTGTTGGCGCCGGAGCCGCCGCTCATCTCGGTCGCCGGGCCCATGTCGCCGTAGATCGCCGCTGCGCGGGCCTCATCGATCAGCGCCATGCCGCCCTTGGTCATGCCGTGGCGGACCAGGAAGCCCTCGTCGGTCTGCACCAGCACGTCGAAAATCGCGTTGCCGATCCCGAGCACGTCGTATCTTGCAGATGTCATCGATGGCGTCCTGTTTACGGCGTTGTGAGAAAGGCTGCGGCCTACCAGATCGGCCCCGCGCCAGCAAGCTGGCCGGCTGCTATACGAACGCCATGATCCGCTCCTTTCTCACCGTATCCACGGGAACGCTGGCGTCGCGGCTGCTCGGATTCGTGCGTGATTCGCTGGTCGCGGCGCTGCTGGGCGCTGGCCCCGTCGCCGATGCGTTCCTGGCGGCGTTTCAGCTCGTGAACGTCGCGCGGCGGCTGCTGACCGAGGGCGGGTTGAATGCGGCGCTGGTGCCGGCATGGCTGCGCGTGCGCGAGAGCAGCGGCGCGGTCGCGGCTGCGGCGTTTGCCGGCCGCGTGCTCGGAACGATCACGGCGGCGCTGATCGCGGCGACCGTGCTGCTGGCGCTGGCGATGCCGCTGGTGATCATGGCGCTGGCGCCGGGGTTTTCCGGCCGCGAGACGCTGCAACTTGCGACAGACAATGCGCGGCTGATGCTGCCGTATCTCGCCTTTGCCGGGCCGGTGACGGTCATGATGGCGCTGTTGAACGCGCAAGGCCGCTTCGCGCTGACGGCGTTCTCGCCGCTGCTGTTCAACATCGCGCTGATCGCGGTCATGACGCTGCTGCTGATCGTTCCGCACGATGCCATCAGCGCCGCGCAGATCATCGCGGCGACCGTCGGCATCGCCGGATTGTTGCAGCTCTCCGTGCTGGTGCTGCGCCGTGGCGGCGGCCTTGCAACGCCGCTGCGGATTTCGTTCGACAAGGAAATCCGCGGCTTTCTCGGCAAGGCCGCACCCGGCATGATGGCGTCGAGCGCGCCGCAGCTCTTGATGGTGGCGGGCGCGATCATCGCATCTTCCTCGCCGTCGGCAGTGTCGTGGCTCTATTTCGCCAATCGCCTGATCGAACTGCCGCTCGGCATCGTCGGCGTCGCCATGGGCACGGTGCTGATCCCGGAACTGACGCGCGCGGTGCGCGGCGGAGATCGCAGCGCCGTCGCGCATGCGGAATCGCGCGGCCTCGAACTCGCGGTCGGGCTGGCGCTGCCGGCGACGCTCGGGCTGATGGTGCTGAGCGAGCCGATCGTGCGGCTATTGTTCGAGCATGGCGCCTTCACCTCAGCGGATACCACAGCGACCGCCCGCGCGCTGATGTGGCTGACGCTGGCGCTGCCGGCGCATGTGCTGGTGAAGGCGCTGTCGCCGGCGTTTTTCGCGCGCGAGGATACGTTCACGCCGCTTTTGGCTGTGCTGAAGGGCGTGGTGCTGGCGATCGCGGCCGCCTTCCTGCTCGGCCACTGGTTCGGCGCCGACGGCATTGCCGCGGCGATTGCGCTGGGCGCGTGGAGCATCGCACTCGGCCTGATCCGCCGCGGCGCGGCGACGTTTGGCTTTTCGATCGACACAGACGCCAAGCGGCGGCTGCCGCGCATCGTCATGGCAGCGCTCGCGATGGGCGCGCTGCTGTGGATTGCGACGCGGTTGTTGCCTGCCCTCGCCCCCGGCGCGCACGGGCTGGTGCAGGCCGCCGTGCTGCTGATCGCGATATCTGCGGGAATCGCGGCTTACGCCGTGTTTCTGCAGCTTTTCGGCGTCGCCGGCTGGCGCGACGCGGTTAACGCCGTCAGGGCAAAACAGGCCCGCTGACTTGCGCTGACAGCCCCTGCATGGCAAACGACGGCCCGAAACAGGCATCCTCAGGAAGCTGACTATGGCTTTTGTCGAAAAAGTATTTTCGGGCGTCCAGCCGACGGGCAATCTGCATCTCGGCAACTACCTCGGCGCGATCGTCAATTTCGTGAAGATGCAGCAGACCCATGACTGCATCTATTGCGTCGTCGACATGCACGCGATCACCCATGGCGTGGATGTCTGGGGCGGCCCGGCCGAACTGGCGCGGAACACCCGCGAGGTCACCGCGGCCTTCATCGCCGCCGGCATCGACCCGAAGAAGCACATCGTGTTCAACCAGAGCCAGGTCTCCGGCCACGCCGAACTCGCCTGGATCTTCAACTGCGTGGCGCGCGTCGGCTGGCTCAGCCGCATGACGCAGTTTAAGGAGAAGGCCGGCAAGGATCGCGAGAACGCGTCGGTGGGTCTTTATGATTACCCGGTGCTGATGGCGGCCGACATCCTGCTGTATCGCGCCACCCATGTGCCTGTCGGCGAGGACCAGAAGCAGCACCTCGAACTGTCGCGGGACATCGCGCAGAAATTCAACAACGACTTTGCCGACTCGATCCGGGCCCAGGGTTTTGACGACGGCCTGTTCTTTCCGCAGCCGGAGCCGTTGATCACGGGACCTGCGACGCGGGTGATGAGCTTGCGCGACGGCACCAAGAAGATGTCGAAGTCGGACGCCTCGGACAATTCGCGGATCAACCTGACCGACGATGCGGAAACCATCGCGCAGAAAGTCCGCAAGGCGAAGACCGATCCGGAACCGTTGCCGTCGGAAGAAAAGGGACTGGAGGCGAGGCCCGAGGCCGACAATCTCGTCGGCATCTATGCGGCGCTGTCCGAGCGCAGCAAGGCCAGTGTGCTGAGCGAGTTCGGCGGCGGGCAGTTTTCGGGGTTCAAGAACGCGCTGGTGGAACTCTGCGTCGCAAAACTCGCGCCGATCGCCTCCGAGATGAAGCGGCTGGTCGCCGACCCCGGCCATGTCGATGCGATCCTGGTCGACGGCGCTGAACGCGCGCAGGCGATCGCCGATGAAACCATGAACAAGGCCAAGGATATCGTCGGTTTCATCCGAAAGCGCTAGTTCCATTAACGCCTTGCAGCCGTGACGCCGCTTGTCGGAATCGGCCGCGCCGTGGCACGATGCGTCGGTTTGGCGCAGCACCGGGACATGCATGACCACCCAGCGACGAAGCTACGAGACGGGTCACAAGCCAAAATGCCTCGTCATCGTTGACGACACCGCGGAATGGGACCGCGCGGTGTATTACGCCAGCCGATGGTCGATCCGCGTCGGCGGCGGCGTGGTGATGCTGCGCATCATCGAGATCGAGGACCAGAACCAGCAATGGCTCGGGGTCGCCGACATCATGCGCGCCGAGGCCGAGGACGCCGCCAATGAAGCGCTCGACCGTGCCTCCGGCCGCGCCAACGGCATCGCCGCGATCACGCCGGAGCGGGTGATCCGGGAAGGAGAGCCGATCGCCCAGATCGTCGACGTGATCGACAAGGACGTCGACATCTCGATGCTGGTGCTGGCGGCCAATCCGGGCCCCGAAGGCCCCGGTCCCCTGGTCAGCATGATGGCGCAGGAAGCCGGTTCCTTCCCGATACCGGTGGTCATCGTTCCCGGCGATCTCAGCGATTCCGCGATCGATGGGCTGTCTTGAGCCGCGGGCCACGCGTAGGCCCCGGCTCAGCAGCGCACCGCTTTCGCGCTGCGCTGCGTCCGGGGCACGGAAACGGCGCTGGAACTCGCAAAATTCGTGTCCCGGACGCGGCGCGGCATGAAATGACGCGACGCAGAGCCGGCGCGGCATGAAATGACGCGACGCAGAGCCGGGACCCCTGCCCCCGCCCGGACCCATGCCGTATCCAGGTAACTGATTTCTCCTCTTGATCGTGCGCCCGCGGTCGCCATCTGCTAAGGGAACCCCACGCGCCGGCCTTGAACCGGCGACGCCGGAGAAAAACACATGTTCATCCAGACTGAAGCCACGCCCAATCCCGCCACGCTGAAATTCATTCCGGGCCGCACCGTGCTCGACACCGGCACGATGGAATTCGCCAACCGCGAAGCCGCCGTCCGCTCGCCGCTGGCCGAACGCCTGTTCGGCGTGCCCGGCGTCTCCAGCGTGTTCTACGGCTACGATTTCGTCACCGTGACCAAGGCCGACGGCGACTGGCAGCACCTCAAGCCCGCGATCCTCGGCGCCATCATGGAGCATTATATGTCCGGCGCGCCGCTGCTTGCGGACGGAACCGCCGGCAACGACGAGGCGTCGGATGAGGAAGACGAGTTCTTCAACGAGGCCGACGCCGACACGGTCGCGACCATCAAGGACCTGATCGAGACCCGAGTGCGGCCGGCCGTAGCGAACGACGGCGGCGACATCACCTTCCGCGGCTTCAAGGACGGCGTGGTCTATCTCAACATGAAGGGCGCCTGCGCCGGCTGCCCGTCATCGACGGCGACGCTGCAGCACGGCATCCAGAACCTGCTGAAGCATTTCGTGCCTGACGTGGTCGAAGTCCGGCCGATGTAACGATCGGCGAATAGGGAGTAGCGGGTGGCGAATGAAATCCATTCGCTATTCGCCACTCACCGCTCGCATTTCAACTAAGCCGCCATCCCGATGCTGGCCGCTTCGGCCGCCGCCTGCTGCATGCCATTCGACATTTCGCTGGTGACCGTGCTCTGCTCCTCGACCGCAGCCGCGGTCGACGTCACGTATTCGCTGACTTCCTGGATCGCCTTCTTGATCGAGCCCAGCGCCCCGACCACGTCGCCGGAGATGCCGTTGAGGTTGCCGATTTCCTGCTCGATCTTGTCGGTCGCCTGCTTGGCCTGGTTGGCGAGGTTCTTGACCTCGGAGGCCACCACGGCGAAGCCGCGGCCCGCCTCGCCGGCGCGCGCCGATTCGATCGTCGCATTGAGCGCCAGCAGGTT
>DAIMKE010000377.1:0-6115 GCA_036721875.1 Bradyrhizobium sp.
GAAATATAGTGTTAACAGGATCTTACCGAGCCGGCCGCTGCCGGTTCCGTAATGATTCATCATATTTTTTGAAGCCAAGTTAGCCGCAATGGGACTATAAGACCCCAAGCAAATCAGGGATGCGGGCCTCCTTCGGGCAGCCCGTGGTTGCGAGGGGATCCCCTGGTTGTTGCCTTGGGGGACGATATGAGCCGCAAATATTTCGGGACGGACGGGATCAGGGGCCGCGCCAACGGACTGATCACGCCGGAGCTCGCGCTCAAGGTCGGCCAGGCCGCTGGCCTGGCGTTTCAGCGCGGCGACCACCGCCACCGGGTCGTGATCGGCAAGGACACGCGGCTGTCCGGCTACATGATCGAATATGCGATGGTTGCAGGCTTCACCTCGGTCGGCATGGACGTGCTGCTGGTCGGCCCGATGCCGACACCGGCCGTCGCGATGCTGACCAAGTCGATGCGCGCCGACCTCGGCGTGATGATCTCGGCCTCGCACAATCTGTTCGAGGACAACGGCATCAAGCTGTTCGGGCCGCAGGGCTTCAAGCTTTCCGACGACGTCGAGAAGCAGATCGAGCAGCTGCTCGACGAGCCGATGGACCGTCGCCTCGCACAGAGCGCCAGCCTCGGGCGCGCCCGCCGCATCGACGGCGTTCATGACCGCTATATCGAGTTCGCCAAGCGCACGCTGCCGCGCGAACTCTCGCTCGACGGCCTGCGCGTGGTGATCGATTGCGCGCATGGCGCCGCCTACAAGGTGGTGCCGGAGGCGCTGTGGGAGCTGGGCGCCGACGTCATCGCGATCGGCGTCGAGCCTGACGGCTTCAACATCAACAAGGAATGCGGCTCGACCTCGCCGGAAGCGCTGGCGAAGAAGGTGCGCGAGATGCGCGCCGACATCGGCATCGCGCTCGACGGCGACGCCGATCGCGTCATCCTGGTCGACGAGCGCGGCCACGTGGTCGATGGCGACCAGTTGCTCGCGGTGATCGCGCAGAGCTGGAAGGAAGACGGCCGCCTCGCCAGGCCCGGCATCGTGGCCACCGTGATGTCGAACCTCGGGCTCGAGCGCTTCCTTGAAGGACATGGGATCGGCATGGTGCGGACGCCGGTCGGAGACCGCTACGTGCTCGAACAGATGCTCAAGCAGGGCTACAATCTCGGCGGCGAGCCGTCAGGCCATATCATCCTGTCCGACTACGCCACCACGGGCGACGGCTTCGTCGCCGCGCTGCAGGTGCTGGCCGTGGTGCAAAGACTTCGCCGTCCGGTGTCGGAGGTCTGCCACCGCTTCGATCCGCTGCCGCAGATCCTCAAGAACGTGCGCTACCGCAGCGGCAAGCCGCTCGACGACGCCGAGGTCAAATCGGCGATCATGGATGGCGAGAACCGCCTCAACGGCCACGGCCGTCTGCTGGTTCGCTCGTCCGGCACCGAGCCCGTGATCCGCGTAATGGGCGAGGGCGACGACCGCATGCTGGTCGAGGACGTCGTAGACCAGATCGTCAATGCGCTCGGCCACGCCGCGGCGGCATGAGTTCGCTTCCGATCTTGCTGCCGAACGTCGCGCATGCTTGTCCGGCCATCCTGATTGCGATCGGGCGTGGCGCGCGGTGAGGCGCAAATTGCCGTCAACATATTGTTAGGAATGGTGGCGGCTTCGCGCGTTTTTCGTGGCCGCAACCTCATCGTCTCGCGCCGCGAAACAGCGCAGCGGAGGCGTGGTGAGGATTTGTCAACCTTAATAATTAGGGTTAAGCGCCGCTTAAACATTTAATGGCATCGTCCGTCCGTGAGTTTTTGAAGTGAGGCCTTTTTCGCAGTCTGCCTCACCGGACAAAAGGACGAAGCTTATGCGTAGCGTTATGTCTCTCGTTGCCGCCGGTGCGGCTACTCTGTTGTCCCAGGCGGCGTTCGCCGCCGACATGGCCATCGCGCCGCCCCCCTATGCAGCTCCCGTGGTCGAGGATTTCGGCGGCTGGTATCTGCGCGGCGACATCGGCTTTTCCAATCAGCGCGTCGATCGGCTGAACAATGCGCTCGATGTCAACCTGACCTCGTCGCAGCAGACCAACAGCTTCAACACCGCAGGCATCTTCGGCCTCGGCGTCGGCTACCAGTTCAACAACTGGTTCCGCGGCGACGTCACCGGTGAATACCGCGGCAACTCGCAATTCTTCGGCACCGACCGCATCACCTATGTCGGCGGCGTCGGTACCGACACCTATCACGCCACCAAGAACGAGTGGGTCGTCATGGCCAACGCCTATGTCGATCTCGGCACCTGGTGGTGCATCACCCCGTTCATCGGCGCCGGTGTCGGCGGCGCGCGGGTCGCGATCAATGGCTTCACCGACCAGGGCATTGCCAACAACGGCGGCGGCGCGCTGCCGGGCCTCGCTTACGGCGACAGCTTCGCCCAGTGGAATTTCGCCTGGGCGGTCCATGCCGGTCTCGCCTACAAGGTCACGCCGAACTTCACCGTCGAACTCGCCTATCGCTACCTCGACATGGGCGACGGTCTGACCGGCGATCTCCGTACCTTCGACGGCACCAACAACATCAACAACCCGATGACCTTCAAGAACATCACCTCGCACGACCTCAAGCTCGGCGTGCGCTGGGATCTGATCAGCCCGCAGGTTTACGCGCCGCCGCTGATCCGCAAAGGTTAATCCCAACTTTCATTCGTTAACGGTTGCCAAACGGCGCGGGAGCTTTCCCGCGCCGTTTTGCTATGCGCAGCGGGTCAAAAAAAGCGCCGGCTTTGCAACAAGATTGCGCCAATCGAGCGCCGAAACAACGATTGGTTAAGGTTAACAGGCGATGATCAACGCAAGTTCAGGGTGTGCTGATGGAGCGTTGCGATGCGTCGTTTTTGGCTGGTGGCGGTGATGTGTGGAGTGGTGAGTGGCGCGCAGGCGGCCGATCTGCCGTTCCTGCGCGGCAGTGTCGCCGAGGGATTGAGCAGAAGCAGCGTCAACTGGGCGGGTGTCTATATCGGTGGCCACGTTACGCACGGCGCGGCGGATATGGACTTCACCAATTCCGGACAGGATCTGCTCGCCAGGCTCCTGAACAATCTCGATCTGGAGTCTCAGTTCAACATCTCCAGTTGGCCTCTGCAAGGCACCGCGCACCAGCAGAAAAGCGCCTATGGCGGGTTCCTCGGCTATAATTTCCAGTGGAGCGAGGCGGTTCTTGGCATCGAGCTGAACTACACCCACGGCAATTTCTTCGGCGCCAATAGCGGCTCGCAAGGCCGTTCGTTCCAGTATCCGACCGATTATGTGTCGAGCGCTTTCGTTTCCTCCAGCGCATACATGAAGGTCACCGATTATGGTTCATTGCGGGTACGCGGCGCATACGCGTTCGACAACTTCCTGCCCTATGGATTTATTGGTGCCGCGCTGGGGCAGGCGAATATCAACCGCCGCGCCGATGCCAACATCTACTATCGATATGTCGGCGATCCCCTTGTGCCGCGACCGGATTACGAGATGAACGCCAGCCTGACTGACGACATGAACTCCCACTTCATCTGGGGCTTCGCAGGCGGTCTCGGCATCGACGTGATGCTGTACTCGGGCCTCTTCTTCCGCGCCGAGTGGGAGTATCTCCGCTTCACCACGAAGGTGGATACCACCATCAACACCGTACGCGCCGGCCTCGGCTACAAGTTCTGATCTCGTCGGGCACGGCGTCGATCCGGACGCCGTTGACAGATTTGCCGCCGCCTGTTGCAGTGTCTCCCTGATAGCCAGGGCGACTTTGCATGAAGATCTACGGCGATACCAATTCCGGCAATTGCCTGAAAGTGAAATGGGTATGCGACCATCTCGCGCTGCCCTACGACTGGATTGACGTCGACACGCTCAAGGGCGAGACGCGGACGGCTGAATTCCTCAAGCTCAACAGCGCCGGCCAGGTGCCCGCCGTCGAACTCGACGATGGCCGCACGCTGGCGCAATCCAACGCCATCATCCGCTATCTCGCCCGCGGCTCCCGCCTCATTCCATCGGATGCGTACGCGCAGGCCAAAATGGATGAGTGGCTGTTCTGGGAGCAGTACAGCCACGAGCCCTACATCGCAGTCTGCCGCTTCCAGATGTTCTATCTCGGCAAGCCGGCCTCCGATCTCGATCCCGAAAAGGTCAAGCGCGGCTACGCTGCGCTGGCGCGGATGGAGCAACAGCTTGCCGTTGCGCCGTTCCTGGCCGGCGAGGACGTCTCTCTCGCGGACGTGTCGTTATTGGCATATACCCGCCTGGCGCACGAAGGCGGCTTCGATCTCGATCGCTACCCCGCCGTGCGCCGCTGGATCGGCGAGACCGAAAAATTTCTCGGCCTGCCGGCGGCGCGCTGACTTCACTGGAAATTTTCATGCCCACCACTTCTGACATCACCATACGTCGCGCGCGCAGCGAGGACGTTGGCCCCATCATTGCCATGCTGGCGGACGATCCGCTCGGCGGGCCACGCGAGCGGATCGAAGACCCGTTGCCGCAATGCTACGTCGCGGCCTTCGAGCGGCTCTCAGGCGACCCCAATATTCAGCTCGTCGTCGCGGAGAACGGGGAGGGCGCCGTTGTCGGCTGCCTGCAACTTTGCATCCTGCCGGGGCTCAGTTCGCAGGGCGCCTCGCGCGGCCTGATCGAGGACGTTCGCGTCGCCAGCCATTGCCGCAGCCGCGGCATCGGCGAGCAGATCGTGCAATGGGCGGTGGCGGAAGCGCGCGGCTGCGGATGCAAGGTGGTCGAACTGCTGACGCACCACACCCGCGTCGATGCGCAGCGGTTTTACGAGCGGCTGGGATTTGCGCGCAGCCACGTCGGCATGACGATCAGGTTTTGACGCGCGGTTGAATCGCGGCTGTCGCTACTGCCTGCGGTAGCAGTAGTTTCTGCGATCGAGTTAACAACCGATAAACTACGCAGGCGTCCGTTGTTTTACGGTGAGGAACGTCTGGGCTATCCCGGCGTCACCTTCGGGCTTGGGGCGCTTGGGGATTTCCGATGAAGAACTATTCGATTGTGCGGGTCGGCGATGAATATGTCGTGCAGGCCGGCGAAGCGCGCATTATGAAAGTCGCGAGCCGGCGGCAGGCAGCGAAGCTCGTGACCGATGCTGCCGAGCTGCTGGGGCAGGTCGTGGTTCTTCCACCCGACGAGGACGCATCACTCGCGTGTGAAGGCGAGCCTGCCCAGGATCCGTCCGAAGTTCCTTGACGATCTGGCGCGATTCCCCTAATCACCGCGGCGGGACACCTCCCCCCAACGGGAGGCTTACTATCTGGAAGGATAGATCATGACCGTTGCGAAGCCCGCTTCGCGGCCGAATGTGCCGCATTTCTCTTCCGGCCCCTGCGCCAAGCGCCCCGGCTGGAATCCCCAAAATCTCAAGGACGCCGCCCTCGGCCGCTCCCATCGTGCGAAGATCGGTAAAGCGCGGCTCAAGCTCGCGATTGAACTGACGCGCGAAGTGCTTGAAGTGCCGGCCGATTACAAGATCGGCATCGTGCCGGCGTCCGATACCGGCGCGGTCGAGATGGCGCTGTGGTCGCTGCTAGGCGCGCGCCCGGTCACCACCCTCGCCTGGGAGTCCTTCGGCGAGGGCTGGGTCAGCGATATCGTCAAGGAACTGAAGCTCAAGGACGTCACCAAGCTTCACGCGGGCTATGGCGAAATTCCCGACCTCTCCATGGCCGATCCGGCCTCCGACATCGTCTTCACCTGGAACGGTACGACCTCAGGCGTGCGCGTGCCCAACGCCGACTGGATCAAGGCCGATCGCCAGGGCCTCACGATCTGTGATGCAACGTCGGCCGCTTTTGCGCAGCCGCTCGATTTTGCAAAGCTCGACGTGGTGACGTTCTCCTGGCAGAAGGCGCTGGGCGGCGAGGCCGCGCACGGCATGCTGATCCTCAGCCCTCGCGCCGTCGAACGGCTCGAGACCTACAAGCCGGCCTGGCCGCTGCCGAAGATTTTCCGCCTCACCAAGGGCGGCAAGCTCAACCAGGGCATCTTCGAGGGCGAGACCATCAACACGCCGTCGATGCTGTGCGTCGAGGATTATCTCGACGCGCTGAACTGGGCCAAGTCGATCGGCGGCCTCAAGGC
>DAIMKE010000378.1:0-6112 GCA_036721875.1 Bradyrhizobium sp.
GCTTAACTCCTCGACACGACGTTACTCGAAACGCACGGAGTAGGCTTCCTGTTTGCAGTCCGGATTGCCCGTCGGGTTGTCGATCTTCATCTCGTAGAGACCGGGCGCAAGCGCGGAGATTCCGTCCAGATGCTCGAGAATTGCCCGGTGTTCGAGGCGGGCAACGCTGGCAGACACGAAAATCCCGAGATGCCCGACATGGGGATTGATGAGATAGACGATCCGCTGGCCGGCGCGCTTCAATTCCTCGGTGCTGCCGTACACGATCGGGATCCACCCGAGCGCCTGATGGGGTGGAGTGATGTTGTCCCCATGGGAAGCAAAGATGACCAGCGGATTACGTATGCGCCGCAGATCGGCATAGCAGTAGTCACAGACCCGCAAGAGACCCTGTTCGAATTTGTTGCCGATGAAAAGATTTTCGACGATGGCCAGCATTTCTTCGCGGCTGAGAAAGTAGAAGCCGTTCCACCAGCGCTCAAATTCAAGAAACCGGTCCCGCTCCTGATCGATATGAGTGAACAGGTTCGCATATTTGTCCCAAATCGCCTCCGGCTTCAGGGTTTCGAAGTTTTGTACGAGCCACGCTCCATCGAACCGGCCATTGCCGAGATCGGCGGTCAGGTGCGTGAGCCATGCGCCGCCCAGGAGTCCGCCGGAAACGCGAGCCGGATTGATGCCCGGCTCACCTCCCCAATACGACAAGGGCGAGCCGTTCAAGACGGCTGGTCCGACCAGCCCCTCGCAATCGGCCGCCAGGATGGCAATCGCCCACCCGGCCTGGCAGTTGCCGTAGAGGATCGGAGCCGCACCTTCATGCCTGTTCGATACCTCCATCACGAACCGGCGCAGCGCCTGCAGCACGTCCGCAATGGTCTGGCCGGGAACCGGATCCGGATAGAACAGGACGAAGTAGACGGGATGCCCCTCGTGCATTGCGATCCCGACTTCGGAGTCGCGTTTGAAGCCGCCGATGCCCGGGCCGTGTCCCGCGCGCGGGTCGACAACCACGACCGGCGGCTTTGCAGGATCGAGACAGTCCTCAATACATTTGTCTTCGTATCGCGTTATCCGCGCCAATGCATAGTTGACGGGCCTTTCGAATTGACGCGCGTCCAGCAGGATCTCGTAATCGAAATTGAGTAAGGGAGGCTTGCCAGCTCGCTCATGAGCAATCATGTTGTCGGCACGCTGCCGCAGCGTGTCCCAGAAGAGGATGGTTCGCTCCCAAACATCTCGTCCATAGGCGAATGCAACAGGTACGCCACGATCGTCGGCGCCATGCGAACCAATATGTTGTTTGTCCGAACGGGCCTTTTTTGGAGCGTCCGAAATCGCCGGTGGGCGACCGGCTTGCGTCAGCATCCTCGGAACGACCGAATGTAGATGGGTTTGGCTTGCGGCAAGAGCATCTGGCATAGGCGGCCTCAAAAGCTGTATGGTGGCCAGAATAATCGACCGAATTTGCCGGCCGATAATTGCGCCAGATCAATCTTGTCGCAGCCTGTTTCACTTTTTTGCAGGCTGCCAGCAGGCTGTGCATTCCGCGGCAACACTTCTCCGCAACTGGGGCGGGGTAGTGCGAGCGCCGCGCGTGCGAGGCGGGTGGTCGAGTTTCAGCCGAACCGACACGCCCCGATCCGGTGATCACGCCTGAGCGCCACCCGAGTCTTCTACGACAGCTCATTGCTCACTGAACGCCGCGGTCGGTTCGGCTTCTGGTCGCTGAATATCGGCCAACACTCCGACGCCACTCTGGAGTCCGGCCCGTCCACCGTACACCAAACGGCCGGCGAATCTCGGGCCTACAGACTACCGCTGGCGAGCCGCAAGACGTCCGTTTCTGCAAAGGACGATCTCGTCAAGCTTATCGGCGAGTCGGGTTTGTGGCCTAATGGTGCTTTAACCACCCAACGCCTTTGATGTCGTTGAACGAGTCCGTCCGATGGCAAAGATAGCACTGCTTGACTTCGGCACGCTCTTGACCGGTGATCTTTCGATCCATCATGACGAAGTGCCCCATGTAATGGCTGGGCGGCGCCTGATGACATTGGGCGCAGTCCTTCGACGTTGGGGACGGATGGACGTAGGTTGCGACCCGCCAAGTGACTGTTTCGTGGCATGCCGCGCAGTCTCGCCCGAATAATTCGCGGTGCGGATCCCGATTGCTGTGGCAGCTCACGCAATCGAGCTTGGCGCGCTGCTCCGGTTGCGAAGCAGGCAGCCCCAAGAATCCCTTCAGATCGTCGACCATCTGCCGGGATATGGAAAGGTGTCCCGCCTGACCGGACGGAGAATTTGTAGCGATTCTTAAAAGCGCGGCATGGTCCATCGCGATCAGCCGAGCAGCTTCGCGATGCTCTGTGTGGCAATCGCGGCAGTCCTGAGCGGAAGCGTGGAACGCCGTCGATTGCTTGCCCAAAGCTTCAGCTGCCGTTGCATGACAGCCGATGCAGGAGGCTGCCTCAACTCCCCGGAACGGCGTATGGCAGGCTTCACACCTGCCGGCCAGGAAGGCGTGGTTGGCCGATAGCGGTCGAGGTTGAACGGCGACGGCGAAATTTGAAACGCTCGTCGAGCCGTTTTGAAATAGAAGCGCCATGACCGCGACAACGACGAAGACGCTGACCACGATCAGCACGACATACAGAAGCGAAATCGCTCTCATCGTCCTGCCCTAGTCTGCGTAGCTGACCGCTTCAGATGCTACTCTCGGAGTGATCATCGACCTCATCAGACGCCTTAATACTGCCCGCCTGCTCGCCCGCATCCTCGCACCCCTGCCATTGATCCACGCTGCTATCCTGCCAGCGTGCGTGCCTCATGACGCGCCGGCTTGTCGACACGCTTCGACCAGGATCGATAGTAAGCGAGGATGGTCAATATCCAAAGCCCCGCCACCCCAACGATGACTTGCGCGATCATGCTGTAAGAGGTCAATTCCAGGATGACGTGCGCCAGGAAAGAGAGAAACACGCCAACGCAGAACACTTCGAGCGATTGCTGACCGCATTTTACGAGGGGGCGCAGCACCGGCGAGCTCAAGATGGGGGCGTCCGACGGCAGCAAGTTGACGACGACCAGCGCGAGGCTCAAAAGATGCAAAACGCGGTAGAACGCCAGGTTCGTCTTGTCGTTCGGCGTGAACAGGTCGAACAAGGCGTCCGGAAAAAGATCCCGCAGCACAGGGATCGGCTGGGCCAGGGTCATCAAGAGGCCAAAGATCAGGAAGCTAACGCTGATCGCAAGGGCGGCGCGCGACCTCACCAGAGAACGAACGGTGTTCGCACCGCCTAGCGCAAGCCAGCCACCGAGAACGAAGACGAGCTGCCAGGTGAAGGGATTGAAATACCAGACGCCCCCCGGATAGGATGGCAGATTCCACTGGAAATACCGGGCTGCCAGGTACAGCAAAAGCGAGCCGACCATAATGCCGTTCCGATATCGCAGCATCAGCCAGAGCACGAGGGGGAAACCCGCCATCAACACGATATAGAGCGGCAGCACGTCGAGGTTTAGCGGCTTGAACTTCAGGATCAAGCCCTGGCTCAGAGTTTCCACCGGATGGTCCATCAAATGGCGCACGTTGAACTGGTCCATCAGATGCGGCACGTCGAAGTTGTGGGCGAGAAAGTGCACGGCAACCGTATAGACCAGCAAGATCAGCAGGTGGGCGACGTAGAGTTGCCAGACCCGCCTCATCAAGCGGGTCGCGCCGATGAGAAACCCACGCTCGACCATCATCCGGCCAAACACGAGCGTCGCGGTGTAGCCCGAGATGAAGACGAACAGGTCCGCGCCGTCGCTGAAGCCGTAATTTCGCGTGGTGAACCACGAAAGGACTGTATCCGGAATATGGCCGAGGAAGATCGCCCAGTTCGCGAACCCGCGGAACAGGTCGAGGCGCAGGTCGCGCTGCGTAGTGACGAAAGTCGCCGTGACGCTCGTAGCTGGTCGATGTTCCCGCGAGCTCGCCGCTGCATCGTGAGCAGTCTCGTGCACAGAATTCACCGCTGCTGCCCACTTCCTTGAGAGCCACGAGCCGCCAGGCCCGCATGATCCGGATCACGCCGCCGTCTCTTGCATGAGACTCTCAAGGTCATACCGAACCCTTGCCGCGCCACCAGATAGCTCATTCGGCCGGCTCGGGGACAAGGCGGATGCGCTCGGTCGGCTTGCTCACCGGCAACGGCTTCGGTTTATCGCCGCGATCGTCGTCCGGCAATCGAAAGCCTTTGATCAGGCCGAAAATCGCCGGGATGACGATCAGCGTCAGCAACGTCGACGAGCTCATGCCGCCGATCATGGGCACCGCAATCCGCTGCATGATCTCCGATCCCGTCCCCGTGCTCCACATGATCGGTACCAGGCCCGCCATGATGGCCACCACCGTCATCATTTTCGGTCTCACTCTCTCGACCGCGCCCTCCATAATGGCAGCATAGAGGTCGCCACGAGTCAAAGCGCGCCCTTCCATATCCCGCCTGATCTTGATTTCACTCAATGCATGGTTGAGGTAGATCAACATCACGACGCCCGTCTCGGCCGCAACGCCTGCCAGCGCGATGAACCCGACGACGACCGCGACAGACAAGTTGAAGCCGAGCCCCCACATCATCCAGAGCCCTCCGACCAGCGCGAATGGCAGGGACAACATAACGATCAGCGTCTCGGTGAGCGAGCGGAAGTTGAGATAAAGCAACAGGAAGATGATAACCAGCGTGACCGGCACCACGATCTTCAGCCGCGCGGCCGCGCGCTGCAGGTATTCGTATTGACCGCTCCAGACCAGGTAATAGCCCGGCGGAAACTGGATGCTTGCCGCCACCGCCGCTTGAGCGTCGGCAACGTATCCGCCGATGTCGCGGTCGCGGATGTCGACATAAATGTACGTGGACAGCTGCCCGTTCTCCGTGCGGATCGATGTCGGCCCGCGCTTGGCTTCGACGGTTGCGATTTCGCCGAGCGGCACCGCTCCGCCTGCCGGCATCGGCACGAGAATGTCGCTTGCGATTACGGTCGGATTGTCTCTGAGATCTCGGGGGTAGCGCATGTTGACGGTGAAGCGTTGCCGCCCCTCGACGGTGGTGGTCACGGTCTGACCGCCCAAGGCGCTTGCGATCGTGTCCTGCACATCCTGAACCATGATGCCGTAGCGCGACAGCGCCGCACGGTCCGGAGTGATCTCCAGGTAGTAACCGCCGAGGCTACGCTCGGCATACGCGGATGAGGTTCCAGGCACCGCCTTCACCACTGGCTCGATCTGCTTGGCCAGCTTGTCGATTTCGACAAGGTCGGCGCCCATGACCTTGATGCCGATCGGCGTGCGTATTCCGGTGGAAAGCATATCGATCCGCGCCTTGATCGGCATGGTCCAGGCATTGGAGACCCCCGGGAACTGGAGCGCCTTGTCCATTTCGGCGATCAGGCTGTCGATCGTGACGCCCGGCCGCCACTCCTCCTTCGGCTTCAGATTGACGACGGTCTCGAACATCTCGATTGGCGCCGGATCCGTGGCGGTCGACGCGCGCCCTGCCTTGCCGTACACGGACGCGACCTCCGGGAACGATTTGATGATCCGGTCCTGCGTCTGCATCAATTCGGCCGCCTTTGTGACGGAGATGCCCGGCAAGGTTGTCGGCATGTACAGCAGGGTGCCTTCGTTGAGCGCCGGCATGAACTCGGTGCCGAGTTGTCGGGCTGGCCAGAGGGTCGCGGCGAGCACGGCCACCGCCAGCAGGATGACCAATGTTTTTGCGCGCAGCACGCCTTTGATGACCGGCCGATAGATCCAGATCAGGAAGCGGTTGATGGGGTTCTTGTGTTCGGGGACGATCTTACCGCGGACGAAGATCACCATCAGCGCCGGAACGAGCGTCACGGACAACAGGGCCGCCGCCGCCATCGCGAAGGTCTTGGTGAACGCGAGCGGGCTGAACAAGCGCCCTTCCTGCGACTCCAGCGTAAAAATCGGCATGAACGAGACGGTGATGATCAGGAGACTGAAGAACAATGCCGGGCCAACTTCGGAAGCCGCATCGATCAGAATGCTCACGCGCGATCGGCCGGGCTTGGCCCGCTCCCAGGTGCTTGTGCGCGTTCTCGATCATCA
>DAIMKE010000379.1:0-6111 GCA_036721875.1 Bradyrhizobium sp.
CGGTGCTTCTGTCATTTCCGCTGGCTTTTCTTGCTGCCCGGAACACGTCGCCGCACACGATCGTATTTCATGTCGCCCGTACCCTGCTAAACGCTCTTCGCTCGGTCCCGGAGCTGATTATGGGCATCATTTTCGTTGCTGCCGTAGGCTTTGGTGCTTTACCCGGCGTTCTGGCATTAGGCCTGCATTCGGTCGGTATGGTCGGCAAGTTTTTTGCGGAAGCAATTGAGCATGTCGATGAGGCCCCCATAGAGGCTGCGCGCGCCGCAGGTGCAACTCCGGTTCAAGTGTTGTTCCACGCCGTCCTGCCACAAGTGTCATCGCAGTTCGCAGACGTATCCGTCTATCGCTGGGAATATAACTTCCGCGCATCCACGATAATGGGAATGGTTGGCGCAGGCGGTATTGGGTTTGAGCTGATGGGATCGCTTCGAATCATGTTGTATCAAGAAGTCAGCGCCATTTTACTCGTCATCCTGATAATGGTGACAATCGTCGATGGCCTGAGCGGCTATTTGCGGAAGAAATTCAAGTAAGGACCGGCCATCGTGAAACCGCGCGTCGTCATCACCCACAAAGTGCATCAGGAAACCTTGGATCTCCTCTGTGACCATTGTGAAGTCACTCCCAATCAAACTATGGAAACCCTGCCCCGCGAAGAGATTCGCCGCCGTGTCGGCACGGCGGATGCAATGATGGCCTTCATGCCGGACTGGGTCGACGCCGATTTCCTGGCAGCTTGCCCGCAGATGAAGGTCATCGGCGCGGCCTTGAAGGGCTACGATAACTTCGATGTCGCGGCCTGTACGGCCCGGGGCATCTGGCTGAGCATCGTGCCTGACCTCCTGACCGTGCCGACGGCTGAGTTGGCCATCGGCCTTACCATCGGCCTCACCCGCAAGATGATCCAGGCCGATGCCAGGGTCCGCTGCGGCAAATTCGCCGGTTGGCGGCCGGAGTTTTTCGGCCTGGGCATCGCGGGGTCCGCCATTGGTATTCTCGGAATGGGGGCGATTGGGCAAGCCATCGCCGAACGGCTGAATGGCTGGGGCGCAACGCTGCTATACAACGACCGGGTGCCGATCCCAGCACCCGGCGGCGAAGCTCGACCTAGTGTTGCTCGGCGCAGCCTGGAGGAGGTATTATCCGAATCCGATATCGTCATCCTGGCCCTGGCGCTGGCCCCAGACACCATCCATCTGATCAACGACAGGACGCTCGCCCTGATGAAACCAGGCGCATACCTCGTGAATCCATGCCGCGGCTCTGTCGTGAGCGAAGCTGCTGTTCTAACTGCGCTCACCAGCGGTCAGCTCGGCGGGTATGCCGCCGACGTGTTCGAGCTGGAGGATTGGGCTCGCGAAGACAGACCGCGGGAGATCGCTCCGGGCTTGCTGGGTCACCCAAACACGATGTTCAGCCCGCATATTGGCTCTGCTGTTAAGAAAGTTCGCTTGGCAATCGAACTGCGCGCTGCAGAAAATATCCTGCAGGCCCTTTCGGGTAAGCCGCCAATGGATGCCGTCAACAATCCGAGACAAGTGGCTTAGATCGGCAATGCTGAATCTAGTATGGGTGCGGACATTTCTGGCCCTGGCGAAGCATAAGAGCTTTCAAGCGTCCGCAGAATATCTTCGGATCGCTCAGCCGACGGCCTCATCACATATCCAGAAGCTTGAGGAGCAGCTGGGTGTCCTGCTATTCCATCGCTCCCGAACGGGGTGCGAGCCGACGCGGGAAGCGATGAACTTTCTGCCTTATGCCCAGAGCATCCTTAGGGTTAACGAGCGTGCACTCGCCGCGGTCTCTGGGGAGCGCACGCGGATCGGTGCCAGTTCCAATATCGGAATCTATCTGCTGCAGCCCTATGTCCGGTCATATCTGGAAGGCCGCGATCCAGCGGCTTTTGATATGGTGATTGACCGCAATCCGTCCATCGTCGAGAAACTGGAGAATGTCGAAATAGATGTGGCCGTGTTGGAATGGTGGGACAACCGCGACGGCTGCCAAGTCGAGCGCTGGAGAAGCGAGCCCGTCGTCGTCATCGTTCCGCCCGATCATCCATTGGCGTCTCAAGACCACATTGATCCGGTTCAGTTATCCGCATTTGAGCTTCTCGGCGGCGAACCTGGCACCGGGACCGGGCGGATGCTTGCGAAATATTTCGGCGATCACGCTCAAATGCCGCGGGTTTCCCTACAGTTGGGTAGCACCGAGGCTGTCAAGCAGGCGGTAAAGGCTGGAGTTGGCATCTCTCTAGTTCTGGCGTCAGCCGTATCGGACGAGGTGCGGGCCGGAAGCCTGCGTGCCTTACCCTTCCCTGACCCGCCGCTACGAAAGGACCTGTTTGTCGCTTGGCGCACCGGCATTTCGGGCATGCCTATACCGGCCTTCGCCCAGCATCTATTGAACGCTCACTGCAATGAGACGGTATCCGCTCGCTGACGTCAGCGCCTCTCGAATCGGCTACATGCGCGTTTTGTTGGTCATGAACGCGTATTTCGCACGGTCTAAGCGGTCGCTCAACCGGTTCGATGATTGAGTGAGGAGCTTAAATGCGACGTCAAAGAGCGTGGGTACAGGCGATCTGTTTTCGCATGCGCTCTGCGGTCAGCTGAAGGCGGCCCAGCTCCATCAACCCATGTCATGGGTTCGTGTTTCTTAGTCGATCTGGCTAGCTTCTCCTGTGGCGAATGTCCGCAAAGTGGCAACCAAGCCGCCCTCGGCAACCAATCGAAAGCGCAGAATTCCACTCCACCGCGACGTTCCTGCCCTCTGCCGGAAAAGGCCGCAGTGGCTCATGGCTTGCCGTACAACTTTCTCGAACCAAGGTCCGAAAGGGGTCCGGGAGCGGCCGGAGAAGGCACGAAGCTGTCCCCCTCGCATACTTCAGGTTTCGCGCTTGCGACGACTGAGCAGCTTTTCACCATCGGCTCTCAACTCGCCTTCTGGCCCGACAAACCGGTAGAGCGTCTGCCGGGTAATTCCGAGTTCGGCACAGAGATCGCGCACCTTGGTTGCCGGTTGTCCCATGGATGAGGCGGCAAGCCGCAGCTTGGCTGGCGTCATCTTGAAGGGGCGGCCGCCGTTGCGCCCTCGGGCGCGGGCTGACGCCAGGCCTGCCTTAGTCCGTTCGACGATCAACTCACGTTCGAACTCAGCCAGCCCGGCGAAGATGGCGAATACCAGTCGGCCGTTGGTAGTGGTGGTGTCGATCGATGCGCCTTCGCCAGCCAATATCTTCAGACCAATGGCGCGTTTGGTTAGATCGCCGACCAGGTTGACCAGATGACGTAGATCACGGCCGAGCCGATCCAGTTTCCAAACCACGAGTGTGTCGCCAACACGCAGCGCCTTCAGGCATGCCTCAAGACCGGGTCGGTCGTCGCGGCGGCCCGAGGCTGCATCCTCATAGATATGGTCAGGCAGAACGCCGGCCCTGATCAGGGCGTCGCGCTGCAGGTCGTGGGCTTGACTGCCATCAGCTTTCGAGACCCGTGCGTATCCGATCAACAATGTCATTTATACGTCCGTTTGTGTGACATTCTTCATTTGGTCGCGCCAAAGTCTGTAGATTGTCACATAACCCGTCTTGCAATGTAAGCTCCATGAACGGTTATCTCCGATCTTTTTGTGACGAACGGAGTACCCATGCCCCGCCGGATGATTTTGACGGATGCCGAACGGCAGAATTTCCTTGCTCTTCCCATTGATGACGACACTCTGATCCGGCATTGGTGCCTCGATGACGATGATCGCCATCTTATCGAAACTCGACGCCATGATGACACTCGGTTGGGATTAGCGCTTCAGCTCTCTGCTCTTCGTTATCCCGGCCGCCTGATTCAGCGGGGGGAAGTCATCCCTTCTGTGGCGCTGTCGTTTCTGGCCGAACAACTCGGGATCGAGCCAGAGGCACTTTCCACTTTTGCACGGAGAGCACCAACCCGCTATGAGCAGCTCGCCATCCTGCGCCAGCACTATGGCTTCACTGAACTGTCACACCCGTTGCGCGCCGATCTGCTTGCATTTGCACGCGGCATTGCGATCGCTTCGACGAAAGACAAATTTGTCGTTGCAACACTGGCTGACGAGATGCGGCGGAGGCGCATCATTATTCCCGGCATTACCGTGCTCGAACGGTTGGCGGGGCAGGCTTGCACTGAAGCCGAGGAGGCGCTGTATACCGATGTCGCCGGAAGATTGACGCCGGACCTTGTTCTTCGGATGGAAACATTGCTCGGCGCGGGACGACGCCGCAAAACAGAGCGGCATATCCTGGTTGCGAGAACCTCCCGGTAAAGCCGGGGCAACGGCCATGCGGGGATTGATAGATCGACTGGAGGCCGTGCGTCATGTCGGTGTCCCCAATGATGTGCTTCAAGCGATCCCGGCTCACCGTGTTCGTCGGATGGCACAGGAAGGTCGTCGTCTGACTGCCCAGAATTTTGAGCAGATGCGGCCAGGCCGCCGTCACGCGACATTGGCCGCGTTTTTTCTGGAAATGGAAATAGCACTCACCGACGCGGCGATCAGCATGTTCGAGACGTTGATTGGCAAGAGTTTTCGGCAGGCAGAGGCAGCCCGTGACAAGCAACTCCTCGAAACCGCATCGTCGGCGACATCCGCACTCGATTTCTTCGTCAATTTTGGCGAAGCCATAACCGCCCAACGCGAAGCTGGGCTTTCTCTTGATGAGGCGGTGACCACTGTCGCGAGCTGGGAAGAGCTCATTCAGGCAACAGCTTCGGCGAAGGCAGTGAGAAGGCCTCGCAGCGAGGATGATTTGATCACCTACCTGCCGGCTCAATATGCTCGCATCCGGCGGTTCGCGGCTGCATTTCTGGCCTCGTTCACCTTTGAAGGAAACCGCCGAAACGTACATATCATTGAAGCTATTGTGCAGATGGAAACTGCCTGGAGGAAAGGGGCCAGATCAAACGATCGGCCCTGGATCCGCAAGGCGTTGCTGCTGGCGAATGCGCGATGGCGCAAGGAAATCGTCGGCGCTGATGACGTGATCGACCGGAAGATGCTGGAACTCTTTCTCATCGTCGAGCTGAAAAACAGGATTGCCGCCGGCGACATATGGATCAGGGGTTCCCGCGCCTACCGCGCACTCGACGAGTACATGATCTCGCACCAGACGTTTGCCGTCATCAAAGCCGAGGCCCGCATTCCGGTCGCGATTCCGATCGATGTCGAGACCTATCTCGCCCAGAAGGCCGACGCTCTGGATCAAAAGCTGCGTGAGGCGACACGTCGCCTGGAAACTAGTCGAGGCGATACCCGCATCGGCGCAAAAGGATTGCGGGTCCCAGCGGTCAGAAGCACGGAAACCGAAGCCGCAATCGCGTTCGCAAGGCGGGTGGCGACAGCCATGCCGCCAATCCGGTTGACGGACCTTGTGGCCGATATCGACCGGATGACCGGCTTCAGTTCGTTATTCGAGCACCTCCAGACCGGTCGGTCACCTTCCGATCTGCGGGTGTTCTATGCGGCGCTGATCGCCGAAGCCACAAATCTCGGCTTCTCGAAGATGGCGCATGCCTGTCCCGGCATCACGCGCCGCCAGCTACAGCAGATGGCACTCTGGCATTTTCGCGAGGAGACATTCGCTCTGGCGCTCGCCAAACTGGTTGAGGCTCAACACTCTGCCCCGTTCTCAACAGTGTTCGGCTCGCACGCTGTTTCCTCGTCGGACGGACAACATATCCATCTTGGCGACGGCGGCGAAGTCGCAGGCGGCGTCAATGGCAGGTATGGAAACAACCCGATTATCAAGCTCTACACCGCAATCTCTGGTCGCTACGCGCCCTTTCATACCAAAATCATCGCCGCAACGGCAAGTGAAGCCGTTCACGTGCTTGACGCATTGCTGGAAACCGACGCTGGCCTTAATATTGTCCGACACCACGTCGATGGCGGCGGCGTCAGCGATCTTGTATTCGCCCTCTGTCATGCGCTCGGCTTCGCATTCGTGCCGCGCATCCCCGATCTCGACGGGCGATGCCTCTACGCCTTCGGACTGGCCAAACAATACGGAATTCTTCAGAATGTCATGGGTGACCGGATTGACGCCGATCTGATCCGGACGCATTGGGATGATAT
>DAIMKE010000380.1:0-6104 GCA_036721875.1 Bradyrhizobium sp.
TGGGCATAGACCTCGCGCGCCCGCGCAATGGGAACGCCGAACTTGTTTTCGGACTTTCCGGTCGCGATCTTGGCATGGGTGCCGGCGTCGACATCGGGATTGACCCGCACCGAAATCCGCGCGGTCCTGCCGGCCTCGACCGCAAGCCTCGACAGCAATTCCAGTTCGGGCTCGGACTCGACGTTGATGCAGAGAATGTCGGCGGCGAGTGCCGCGCGCAGTTCGGCTTCGGTCTTGCCGACGCCGGAGAACAGGATCTTGTTCGGCGGAATTCCCGCCGCCAGCGCGCGCTTCAACTCGCCGCCCGACACCACGTCGGCACCGGCGCCGAGCTTTGCCAGCGTGCGCAGCACCGACTGGTTGGAATTGGCCTTCATCGCGTAGCAGACCAGCGTCTTCTCGCCGGCAAAGGCCTCGGTGAAGACGCGGTAATGGCGCTCCAGCGTTGCCGTCGAATAGCAATAGAACGGCGTGCCGACGGCGTCCGCCAGTTCGGACAGATTCACACCTTCGGCGTGCAGCACGCCGTCACGATAATCAAAGTGATTCATGGCGCGCTCAGTCCAGCAGCGGATCGAGGACGAATTTCTTCTTGGTGCCCCTGGCAGCCGTCGGTCCCGCCGCCTCGGACCCGCCAGTCGGGTTGAAGATGCCGGGCTGCGCCGCGCGCTCGGCCTCGGTATCCGACGCACCCGATACCTGCGGCGCGTTCGGCGGCAGGTCGAGCCCGCCCTTGCGGCCGCAGCCCCCGAGCGCGAGCGCGGTCACGCTCAAAAGGATGATGGCCCATCCGGACGATGACGGGCGGCAATTTCTGATCACGACGGAATCCCCAATGCGCGCCGCACCATACAAAGAATGCCCCAGTCTGGCGAGTGCCGAACGGCCACGGATGGCCATGAAATTGCAGCGAAATTTTTCCCCAAGTTTTGCCTCAAGGCTTATTTTCGCTCTTTTTCCAGCCGTTTGGCCCAGGCTTTCGCCTGCGCCAGCACGTTCTTCGGCGCGGTTCCGCCATAGCTGGTCCGGCTCTTGACCGAGGCTTCCACCGACAGCACCCGCAGCGCGTCGGCGGTAATCTTCGGCTCCACCTCCTGCATCGCCTGCAGCGGCATATCATGCAGCGCCACGCCCTGTTTCGAAGCCAGGCCCACGATGCGCCCGGTGACGTGATGGGCGTCGCGGAACGGCATTTTCAGCGTCCGCACCAGCCAGTCGGCAAGGTCGGTGGCGGTGGAATAGCCTTCGCCGGCGGCGGCCTTCATCCGTGCCTCGTCCGGCACGAGGTCCTCGACCATGCCGGTCATGGCCCTGATCGCCAGCGACAAAGCGCCGAACGCTTCCATCGCGCCCTGCTTGTCCTCCTGCATGTCCTTTTGATAGGCGAGCGGCAGCCCCTTCATGACGATCAACAGTCCGGCGAGCGCGCCGATCACCCGGCCGGTCTTGGCGCGCACCAGTTCGGCCGCATCCGGATTGCGCTTCTGCGGCATGATCGAGGAGCCGGTGGTGAACTTGTCGGAGAGCCGCACCAGGCCGACCAGCGGCGAGGTCCAGATCACGATTTCCTCGGCGAAGCGCGACATGTGCACGGCCGCGATCGAGGCGGCCGACAGCGTCTCCAGCACGAAGTCGCGGTCCGAGACCGCATCCAGCGAGTTGGCCATCGGGCGGTCGAAGCCGAGCGCCTTGGCGGTCGAGGCGCGGTCGATCGGAAACGAGGTGCCCGCCAGCGCCGCCGCCCCGAGCGGCGATTCGTTCAGCCGCTTGCGCGCATCGGCAAACCGGCCGCGGTCGCGCGCGGCCATCTCGACATAGGCCAGCAGATGATGCCCGAACGTCACCGGCTGGGCGGTCTGCAGATGGGTGAAGCCCGGCATGACGGTGGCGGCATGTTCCAGCGCGCGGCTGACCAGCGCGTGCTGGAACGCCGCCAGCGCCGCGTCGGTCTCGTCGATGGTGTCGCGCACGAAGAGACGGAAATCGGTCGCCACCTGGTCGTTGCGCGACCGCGCGGTGTGCAGCCGTCCGGCGGCCGGACCGATCAGTTCGGACAGCCGGCTCTCGACGTTCATATGGATGTCTTCGAGCGCACGCTTGAAATCGAACGAGCCCTTGTCGATTTCTGACAAAATCGTGTCTAGACCCTTGCCGATATTTTTCGCATCAGTCGCGGTGATAATGCCTTGCGCCGACAGCATGGCGGCGTGGGCCTTGGACGCGGCGATGTCCTGGGCATAGAGGTGACGGTCGACGTCGATCGAGACGTTGATTTCCTCCATGATCGCATCGGGACGCTCGGTGAACCGGCCGCCCCACATCTTGTTGCTCATGACTTCAAACGCCCTGCCATTTAACGTCCGGACCAGCGAAACGCCGTGTCCGTTTCGGCCGTAACTCGACCGCAGTTGACCGTAACATGGGCACTGCATAGCCGTATCTGATACAGGATGACAAACGATATGCCCGACACGCTCCCGCCGCGCCCGGCCGCCAAAAGCCGGATTCCGCTCGCCGCCGGTGTGGTGGTGGTTGGAACGCTGGCCGCATTTGCCGGGGTTTATGCCACCGGCAGCTTGAAGCCCGGCGGAAGCGGCGATTCCACCTGCAGCGGGGCGGTCGAAGTGGCGCGCAGAATCGCGCCGCTGGCACATGGCGAGGTGGCCGCGCTGACCATGGCGACCAACCCGGTGCAACTCCCCGACCTCACCTTCGAGGACGCCGAGGGCAAGCCACGAAAGCTCTCGGAATGGCGCGGCAAGACCGTGCTGGTGAACTTGTGGGCCACCTGGTGCGTACCCTGCCGCAAGGAAATGCCGGCGCTCGACAGCCTGCAGGGCAAGCTCGGGGGCAAGGAATTCGAGGTCGTCGCCATCAACATCGACACCCGCGATCCCGAAAAGCCGAAAAACTTCCTCAGGGAGGCCAATCTGACCCGGCTCGGCTATTTCGCCGATCCGAAAGCCAAGGTTTTTCAGGATCTTAAGAGCGTCGGAAAGGCGTTGGGAATGCCGACTTCAGTGCTGGTCGACGGCCAGGGCTGCGAAATAGCCAACCTGGCCGGGCCCGCCGAATGGGCCAGCGACGACGCCATCAAGCTGATCAAGGCCGCGATGCAGCCGGCCAAGGCCGGTCTCTAGAGCATTATCGGTTCTGATTGAATCAGAACCGAAGCTCTAGACTCTTGTTTTGACGCGTTTTTTTCACGCGGGCCGGTATCCACTTCGCTCGAAAACGCCCTGTCCGCCCTTGTTGAAAGTCACAATCGTGGGCTGATATTGTCCGATCCGGTCAATCACGCTCGGATCGGTCGTCACCCCCATGCCCTTCTACCGGCTCAACGAAGACGATCTTCGTCCCGATGACGAGTTCAATCCTGAATACGTGCCGCGCGCCATCGCTGCCGTCGGGTTCGACATGTTCACCAAGGGCGTGGAAATGCCCGTTCACGCGCATCGGAAGGCCCAGCTAATCCTGACCTTGCGGGGCGTCGTCAGGTGCGAAGCCGGCGGCAGCGTCTGGATCGTGCCGCCGCGCTGTGCAGTGTGGATTCCTGGCGACCTTCCCCACAGCGTGACCGCCGGCGGAAACGTCGAGGTCTATCTCCTGTTCGTCGAACCGGATGCGGCGCCGGCGCTGCCCAGGCAATGCTGCACGCTATCGGTCTCGCCGTTGCTGGAGAGATTGCTGCTGCACGTCACCCAGATGCCGGCCTTGTACGACGTCGACAGCGCCGACGGCCGGATCGCCGCGGTGCTGCTTGACCAGCTGTCGCAGGCGCCCGTCGAAAAGCTGAACTTCCCGATGCCGGTCGACGCCAAACTGCGCAAGATCGCCGCCGCCATGATGGCCGATCCGTCCGACCGCGCGACGATTGATGACTGGGGCCGGCGCATGGCCGTCGCCCCGAGGACCTTGACCCGCGCCCTGAAACGCGAGACCGGCATGAGCTTCGGCCGCTGGCGCCAGCAGCTCCACATCCTCATTGCCCTGCAGCGTCTCGACCAGGGAGCGTCGGTTCAAACCGTAGCTCTCGATCTCGGCTATGAGGGCTCGAGCGCCTTCGTCACCATGTTCCGCAAGGCGCTGGGCAAGCCGCCCGCCCGCTATCTGGCGGAACGCCGCATCCCCGCGTAATCGCCGTCTGCCCGCTGACAATCCCGTCGCGACGCTCTGACCAGAAATCGAAATATTTTGTCTGGTTTGCGGAATTCGGTCAGGCGAACGATTTCGTATTGTGGCTCCAACGTTGCGCAGCAGAAGCGCATTCCAAGGAGCCCGAAACATGGATTCACTCAGCAGCACCCCGGTCGCGGAGGTGCTCCAACGTTTGCATCGGGAAGCGGAAGCGGCCGACGCCCCGCTGATGCAGGCCCACGCGAGCAACATGACCAATATCGACGACGCGATGAGGCAGGTCGTCGAAGCTGAGACCGAGGATCTGACAGGACTGTATCGGAGTTTCGCCGCCAATTTCCTGAGCGTCTCCCCGGCGTTCGGGCGCTTTCTCTACATGTGCGCGCGTAGCTGCAAGGCCAAGCGCATCGTCGAGTTCGGCTCCTCGATGGGGATATCCGCGATCTACATGGCAGCGGCGCTGCGCGACATGGGCGGCGGTCGCCTGATCGGGACCGATCTGGAACCCACCAAGGCCGATCGGGCGCGGGCTAACGTCGCCGCGGCCGGGCTGGGCGACCTCGCCGAGTTTCGGGTCGGCGATGCGCGGGAAACCCTCAAGCCCGGCGTCGGCGGCGACATCGACATGGTGATGCTCGACGGTGCCTTCACACTCTATCTTCCCATTCTCAAGCTGCTGGAGGCCGATCTGAAACCGGGCGCGATCATCATCGGCGAGAATGCGTTCGAGGAGGCAGGCGGCTACATCGAGTACGTACGCAATCCTCAGAACGGTTATCTCTCGTTGCCGCTGTCGTTCGATCCGGGGCGCGGCAACGAACTTACCGTCAAGACGAAGTGATTCGCGTGGGCGCGACGTCGTTCGGTGAATGGAGTTATCTTTGACCCAACAAGCCCGGGATCCACAACATTCTGCACCACCGCTCGCCCCGCCGGGTCTCGTCACGCGGACGTTGCTGCGATGGCTGATGCGTCCTGCGCGCGTTGCCGCAGTCCGGACGCTCTCGCCGCACTTTCGGTTGGCCGAACTGGAAGGCGAAGCCCTCATAGACGTCGCCTGGACGGCAGGCCAAAAGGTCCAGGTGTCGATGAACTCGGGCCTTAGCGCGCGGACCTACACGCCGATGTCATGGGACGCCGACGGCGGCAGGACACGAATACTCACCTTCGCCCATGGCGACGGTCCTGGAAGCCGATGGGCAATCGGCCTGCGCGAAGGCGATACCTGCCAGTTCTTTGGTCCGCGCCGATCGCTCGATCTATCTGGCCTTGCAGCGCCGGTGGTCCTGTTCGGCGATGAAACCTCGTTCGGGCTGGCGGCGGCACTCCGCGATGCCCCGCAGGGGGCCGACGCCATCCATGTGTTCGAAGGCTCGGATGTCGCAGAGTTGCGGCCGGTTCTGGAGGCGATCGGCCTCGGCCAGGCAAATTTGATCGAACGCACCTCCGGCGAAACCCATCTCGCCGCGGTCGAAGCGGAGGCGTTGCGCCTTGCCGCAAGCGGCGCACATTTCATTCTTACAGGCAAGGCATCGTCGATCCAGCGCGTCGGCCGGGCCCTCAAAGCAGCCGGCGTCGTATCATCGCGGATCAAGGCCAGGGCTTATTGGGCGCAGGGCAGGACCGGGCTGGACTAGCGTTTTTTCGATGGAACGCTTCAGGCAGTAACGTTCAGATTGCTGCCGACGCCCGGCGCGAGATTGGCGGTCGAGGGAATGCCGAGCAGGGTCTGGACCGCGAATTTTTCGGCGTCCGCGTTGGACTTGATGATGGACGCCTGAATCTGGGACTGCGTGCCGCCCGCCTTCATCGCGAGCATGCTAGAAACCATAGCCATCATGTCCATACGCAGTACTCCCGGAACGCGAGCGGCACCCTACCCGACACTGGTTAACGAATTCTGGAGATCAGGATTTGTAGGGTGGGTTAGCACTACTGAGTCAAGCGGTCGCAGGCCTTGAGGCCGT
>DAIMKE010000381.1:0-6102 GCA_036721875.1 Bradyrhizobium sp.
ACTGCCCCCAGACGAGCCCGGCGCAAATTCCAGCCGCTGTTGAAGTCACGGCCGGATTCGTTGAAATATCCCCCGACATCGATCTGTGTACGACCATAGACGCCGAATGTGAAATTGTCGCTACTGAGGGTAGGCCGGCCATTTGGAAAACTGACGTTGTCAAGGCTCGGCGACGCTGCGCCGCCAGCCGGAGATGCTCCCTTTGTGACCACCACGTGCTTTTCTGGAGAGGTCTCCCGGCGAGCCTTCATCCCGCCTTGAATCCGATTCAGTTTTTCGCGGAGCGCCCGGATTTCCTGCTTCATCTCCTCGATTTCCGTGCTCTTCTGGGCGGCCGCTGGATTCGCGCAAAGCACGACCACAAGCGCGGCGACGCCATACCCTAGCGCGGTTGCACCATAGAAATTTTGACCTCGTGCGAAGGTCGCTGAGCTTTGTAGCTTAGCCATCTGTCGGTTCCCCTAAATTAAACTTGTGACAGCCTCTCTCTAGGAGGCAGGAGGGATATGTACCGAACAAGATGACAAGGCTGTGAACCAGCCTGGGCGGCGTAACGTTGCCGGCTATCTTCGTGGGACTGAGCATCGCTCCGCTTTCGCCGTGCAAGAGGGCTTGACGTTGCTCGCAGTCTTCAACGCTCTGAGGCTGCTTCCGTAACGACGGCGGCGATGGATGCGGTCAAAGTAATTGTGCTGCCTTCCGAATTGAGCCCGCGCATTTGTCCCCTATTGTTACACGGCGAACTCCAATTGGATGCCCCTTCAACGTTAAAGTTGCCGCGCTTTTAAGAATCTGGAGAAAAAGGGCCGACATCATGGGCTTTTGCGGCATTGTCGTCGATGCATGCCCCAAGAGCGACGTACACGGCGCGCGGCGTCGAAGATGGGCAAAAGCACGCGCGACTGTGCTGCCCAGATGCGGCGATCGATCTCGGCATCAAACCCGTGAGCAACGGCAGCCGCAGGATGAGGAACGGGGATGTCGTTCCAGATTGTCAATCGGCGTTGGAATGGGACCCCTTATCGGCATCCAAAATTTGAATGCCGATTGACACTTAACCCGCATGCACATCGATCGAAGGAGGATGCTATGAAAAAGGTGATGATGGCTGCGCTCGCGGCCGTAATGGTTAGCGCGCTTACGCTTCCGAGCATCGCGCAAACGCAACAATGTCCGCAGGGCTATCATTATGACACGGCTCAGCAGAAGTGCGTGAAGCACGTCGAGTGAATTCGCTAGCCTCTGGTGGCTGTGACTGACGTCGCTGCTTGGGCAGCCACCAGGCGGCAAAACTGCGTCAATAGGAGGTCATGAGCCAAGTTGTTACGAGTGTCTTGTCATGGCGGTACGACTCGATGAGCAGACTGCGGGATAACGGGACACCCAACGAGCAGGCCGCCCACCGAACGGGCCGTCCGTCGCGGCTCGAGCGTGGTTGCTTGTGTCTCCGCGATCTGCTTCGATGGCTCGAGCCGTCCCGTCATACCCAGCCACTAATCACAAACCAGTCTGACACGGTGGCGACCGTGATGATCGTGATACGCCACCTCGCGGCAATGCCGGTGATGCCGTGGTCTGTGATGGGGGTCGATGTGGACTCCACCTGGAACGATGTGAAGTTCGCCGCCATGGCGGGGCCTGTCGTGATGTCGCTCTGCATGAGGGTGACCGTAATGCCAGGCCTCTGCCCGTTCAATTGAGAACGCTCCGATCACGCCTGCTAGTACAGCTAAGTGTTGCCGATCGAATGTTCAACTTAGACATTTCTCGCTCCTTCTTGATCGCCGGCGGTCTTCAGCAATGCTACCACGCCGACGGCAGGTGCAACAATGAGTAGCGAGTCACCGTAGCTGGCCCGCGCTCCTGCTGGACCCTCGTTACCGATCTGACGAACGAAATGGAGTTCACGTGGGACTTTCGAGCCGCATGTGACGCTTTCGATGTCAAACCGAAACGAGGAGACAGCCCCCTTCGCTTCCGTAGGCTCTGGTTGACGCGAAGGGAGGTCGCTCAGTCGAAGCAAGTCAAAGGGCGTGATGGATCGCGAGCGGCTGCAATTGCGCATATTCACTAATTCGCCGATGGGACCGCGGTGGTCTTGGCTTCGGTGAAGGCCTTCGGACTCATTCCTGCGAGGGCCTGAGGGCTTGATGAGGCCTGTGGTTGTTGTACAACGAGGTTTGAGAACGCCCACAGGACCGTTCTTCGCGAGGTTCTTTATCGATATCATCCTTGGTTTGGTTGCCGAGTTTGCGTTCATGGGGCCGTCGACAAGGCTGGCGATGTCGCCTTCCGCTGCACGCTGGATGGATCGCAAGCAGATCGTTGGCTGGAGGTTCCAGCATGGATGTTCGACCGGACGGCATGCCCTGAGGCGGAGCTTTTGGCAGCTCGGCCATTTGTCAGCATAACCGCACTTGCAGCGCTTTCTGCGCTTCTCGATCTGGCGTTGATGGATCGAGCGCCATCAGCTGCCCTGCTTTCTAGCGCATCCAGAGCCTCTCACGACCAGAATCGGGGAGCGACTCATGTCACGCGAGACGGCAATGCCAGGGAGCGGATACCGACACAATCGACAACCGCGGTCGCAGCCGCAGATGGATCTGTTCGGGAGCGGCCTGTCGAACGGCGCCCTCGGCGCGCCAGCATGGTCGGAACTGCCGGCGGAAGCGCGGGCGGCGCTGACCAGTCTGATGACGCAGTTGATTCTCGGCCATGCTGCGACGACAGCGACGCCGCGCGCGAAGGAGGTCGGCCATGATCTCTGACAAGATCAGGCCTCATCATCTCGAGCGCAAGGCGATTCTTTACGTGCGTCAGTCCTCGGCGCATCAGGTGTTGCACAATCGCGAGAGCAGCGCGTTGCAATACGCCATGCGGGACCGGCTGACGGCGCTCGGGTGGTCAGAGATCGACGTGATTGATGATGATCTCGGTCGTTCGGCCGCCGGCGGGGTCCAACGCGCCGGCTTCGAGCGGATGGTAGCGGAGGTTTGCCTCGGTAAGGTTGGTGCGGTTTGCGCCCGCGAGGTCTCGCGCTTCGCTCGCAACAGCCGAGATTGGCAGCAACTCATCGAGATGTGCCGCGTGGTCGATACCGTTCTGGTCGATCAGGAGACCATCTATGCGCCAAGGCACGGCAACGATCGCCTGTTGCTCGGGCTCAAGGGCAGCCTCAACGAGTACGAACTGGATCTGTTGCGCCAGCGCTCGCTCTCGGCCCGCTACGAGAAGGCGCGCCGGGGCGAGTTGGTGGTGGCGGCGCCGGTCGGGTTCGTGAAGTCCGGCGACCATTATGAGAAAGATCCGGATCGGCGGGTCCAGGAAGCGATCAAGCTGGTGTTCGACCAGGTCGAGGAACTGGGCAGCGCGCGACAGGCGCTCTGCTGGCTCCACGAGTACAATCTCGATCTGCCGGTAAAGCAGACCAATGGCGACACGGCCTGGCGGCGACCAAGCTACTCCGCCATCCACCGGATCATTGAGAACCCGGTCTACGGCGGCGCCTATGCCTATGGTAAGACGGCTGTCGCGACGGGATACGGTGCCGAGGGCGTGAGCGTGAAGATCCGCCGCAAGGCGCGGAACGAATGGTTGGCGCTGAAGCCCAACACCCACGATGGGTACGTGAGCTGGGAGAGGTTCGAGGCAATCCGCACCATGGTCAGCAACAACGTTCCCACCAGTCGGTATCACGGCGCGCCCAAGCATGGTGACGCGCTGCTGGCCGGTCTGATCCGCTGCAGGCGCTGCGGTCGCAAGCTCACACTCCGGTACTCCGGCATGAAGCGCCATATTCCGCGCTACAGCTGCAGCCGCGCCTGGATGGACAATGGCGGCCCTCATTGCATCGGCTTCGGCGGACTGCGCGTTGATGATGCCATCGAGGAAGCACTGCTCGGCGTCGTCGGTCCGGGCGCTATCGCCGCGGCGACCGCTGCCGCCAAGGAAGCCAGGGAACGGCGCGATCAGGTGCGCGATGCTCTCAGTCGCGACCTCGAAGCGGCGCGCTATGCCGTCGACCGGGCCTTCCGGCAATACGATGCCGCTGATCCCGCGAACCGGCTGGTGGCGGGCGAGCTTGAAGCGCGCTGGAACAGGGCGCTCGCCCACGTGGCGGAGGTCGAGGGCAAGATCGCCATGCATGATGCGGCGATGCCCGCCCCCATTGCCGATCCAGCTTCGCTTGGCGTTCTGGCCTCGAACCTCAAAACGGTCTGGGATGCGCCGACGACGGATGCGCGCCTCAAGAAGCGGATTGCGCGCACCGTCATCCATGAGGTCGTGGCCGATATCGACGATGCGGCCTCCGAGATCGTCCTCATCGTCCACTGGGTCGGCGGCGTTCACAGCGAGATACGCCTGCCCAAGCGCCGGCGCGGGCAGCGCAACAGCACCTCCGCCAACATCGTCGAAGCTGTGCGCCAACTGGTGCTGATCGCCAGCGACGATCTGATCGCCGGCCTGCTCAACCGCAACAGCCTCAAGACCGGTAACGGCAATCGCTGGACGCGCGAGCGTGTCACCTCGATGCGCTCGAACTATCGCATCCCGGTGTTCAAGCCCGCCGAGGACGGGATCGAGCCCTGGCTAAACCTCAGCAACGCGGCAAAGCTCCTCAAGATTGCGCCCAAGACGCTCCGGCTCGCCGCCGAAGCCGGCGAAATCGCAGCCATCCATCCGCTATCGGACGGCCCGTGGATTTTTGCTCGCGCCTTGCTGATAACAGCTGCCACTCAATCTATCGCCGAACGAGCGCGACAGAACCCAAGATACCCCACGGGATCACATCCCAATCAGCAAAGTCTCTTCTCTTCAACAACATAGACAGATGGGTGTTCTGATGCGCGGTTGTAGTAGACCAGATACTCGAACAATTCATTGACGAAGTCGTCGAGCTTGTCGAAGCTTGTGCCTCGATGAGGTCTTCGTCGAGGGTGCGCCAGACGCGTTCGACTTCCGTCTGTCCGTGGCCGATAAGGCCTTCTAGCGGTGTTTGATGCCAAGGTCGAGCGGCAGCCAGTCGGTTGGCGCGATTTCGGAGAACGGCGCCGCGGGCGCTAGCGTCGAGGCGTTGATCAGCGCACAGCATTCAGCTTCGCTCTGAGAAGGTCGGTAAGCTTGCATCCCTTGCCCGACCGGATCGTGACGCAGGTGCTGACGGCGCGCTCTACCACTACTGGATCGTGAACGACCGGCACGTGGTGGTCGACCCCGGAACGCGGCGCATCATTCACACCTTCGAGTAAAGTTCGGGGCACACGCGAACGTCGGGGGTCAGTAAAACGTTAATGGGTAGGACGAGCGCGGCGGAATGCCTCGTCGCACGCCTCGTCGACAGGAGAGATCACATGCGCAAGGCAGTCCTTCTCGCCACAATCCTGGTTTTTACCAGCGCTCATCTGGCTTTTGCCTTTCCCGTTCCCACGAACGCCGGTCAGGGTGCGAGCGCCTCCGACAGTTCGGTCACGCTCGTCCGCGACACGAAGAAGAGCAAGAAAGCCAAGAAGAGCTCGAAGTCCGGCGGCGGCGGCATGAGCATGCCGGGCATGCCCCCCGGCCACAAGATGTAGTGCAGCTCACAAGAAGCGGCCGGAGCGGGACCTCACCCCTTTCCGGCGCGGCCTCAATCAGTTCGACGCCTTCGGCAAGCGCGGTTCAACTCTGGGAGCTCCGCACAGCGGCCGAGCGCTCGGGCCAGGATTTTCGAGCACGACCGCCGTAACGTGCCCAACCCCCGGCGGAAGCACGCCGACCTGACCGACCGGAACCCGGGCTTCGGTTAGCCGCAGTCCACATAGAGCCGAAGCTGATCGAACGGCGGCCCAACGCTGGAGTAGACCGGGAGAACACTTGGCCATCTCATTCACATGGTGGCGAAGGCCTGAGCGCTCGCGCGTCCGATCCAATGGCTCGTCAAGCAAGTCGCCGCTGGTTCATTCCGGCGGTGATCGCTGTCCGTTCTCGCGTCTCCGGGGAGGAGGGTCGGCAATGAATCCCGGGGCCGCGAGGAACTAGCCCCAACCGAAGAAAGGCTCGATCCCGCCGAATCGCCGCCAGTGGCAGTCCCTGTATTTCCTTGCGATTCTCCTGCGCTCGCAG
>DAIMKE010000382.1:0-6097 GCA_036721875.1 Bradyrhizobium sp.
GCGCTGGTGACGGCGAGCGCCCAGTTCCAGTTGCTGCAGCAGAAAATCGCGACCGCCAAGGCGCAACTGCTCGGCAATCCCGATCTCCCGATCGAGGAGTTTCCGGCCTATGCCCAGGCGAAAGCGGCGCTCGACCAGGCGCAACGCAACCTCGACCACACCACGATGCGCGCGCCGATGGCCGGCACCGCGACGCAGGTCGAGCAGATTCAGCTCGGCCGTTACGTAACGGCAGGCACGCCGGTATTCAGCATCATCGACACCTCGAACCCCTGGGTCGATGCGAACCCGAAAGAGTCCGACTTCACTTACGTCGCAGTCGGCCAGTCCGTCACGCTCGAGGTCGACGCCTTCCCCAACCACCCGTTCAAGGGCACGGTCGGCTCGCTGTCGCCCGGCACCGGCGCACAGTTCGCGATCCTGCCGCCGCAGAACGCGTCGGGCAATTTCGTCAAGGTGGTACAGCGCGTGCCGGTGCGGATCTATTTCGACAAGAACGACAAGTATGTCCGCAAGCTGAAGGCCGGCATGAGCGTGTACACAACGATCGACACCAACCACCGCCGCTCGCTTTCGGCCCTGCTCGGCCTGTCGCAGGCGGCGGCGAACCAGGACCACGACTAGCGCCATGACGACGCCGGGCCAGCCATCGGCCGCCGTTCCCGGCCTGCGCCGGAACATGGTGACGATCTGCGCCATGACGGCGACCATCATGCAGGCGCTGGACACCACCATCGCCAACGTCGCGCTGCCCTACATGCAGGGCTCGCTGTCGGCGTCGCAGGACCAGATCAACTGGGTGCTGACGTCCTACATCGTCGCCGCCGCGATCATGACCGCGCCGGTCGGCTGGATCGCCAACCGCTTCGGCCGCAAGCGTGTCTTCATCGTCTGTTCCGCCGGCTTCACCATCGCCTCGGTGCTGTGCGGACTGGCGCAGGACATCACCCAGATGGTGGTGTTCCGCCTGCTGCAGGGCGTGTTCGGCGCCGCGCTGGTACCGTTGTCGCAGGCCGTGATGCTCGACTCCTATGCGCTGCACGAGCGCGCCAAGGCGATGGCGATCTGGGGCATGGGCGTGATGATGGGGCCGATCATGGGCCCGTCCCTCGGCGCCTGGCTGACCGAAACATATTCCTGGCACTGGGTGTTCTTCGTCAATCTGCCGTTCGGCATCGTCACCGTGCTCGGCCTCGCCGTCTTCATGGATGAGACGAAGCACAATCTCGAACTGCGTTTCGACTGGTTCGGCTTCACCGCACTTGCGATCGCCATCGGCGCGCTGCAGCTCGCGCTCGACCGCGGCGAGCAGCTCGGCTGGCTCGAATCCAACGAGATCATCGCCGAGTTCATCATCGCCGGCATCGGCTTCTATTATTTCTTGGCGCATTCGCTGACGACCGACCGGCCCTTCATCCAGTTCGCCCTGTTCAAGGACAGGAATTTTGTCGGCGGCTGCGTGTTCATGGCCGTGATGGGACTGGTGCTGTTCTCGACCATGGCGCTGTCCTCGCCGTTCCTGCAGAACGTGATCGGCTACCCCATCATCACCGCCGGGCTGCTGCTGGCGACCCGCGGCTGCGGCACGTTCGTGGCGATGATGCTCGTCGGCCGCCTGATGCGCCATATCGAGGCGCGGACGCTCATCGTCTCCGGCCTCAGCCTGACCGCGGCTTCCCTGTTCTACATGACCGGCTGGACCGACCAGACCAGCGGAACCGAGATCGCGGTCGTCAGCGTGATCCAGGGTTTTGGCTTTGGCCTGGTGTTCGTGCCGCTCTCCACCGTGGCCTTCCTGACGCTCCCCAATCATCTGCGCACCGACGGCACCTCGATGCTGACGCTGATGCGCAACGTCGCCAGCTCGATCGGTATTTCGCTGGTGATCGCGCAACTGACGCAGGGCTCGCGCTACACCTACGCTGTCATGTCGGAGCACATCAATCCGTTCAATCACGCCCTGCAGATGCCGATCGTGCGCGACATGATCGATCTCGGCACCGACCGGGGCCGCGCGCTGGCGGACGTGATGGTGAAGGTGCAGTCGCAGATCATCGCGTTCTCGTACGACTACCAGCTCGTGATGATCTTCACCGCCTGCGCGATCCCGCTCGCCATCATGATCGGCTCGACCAAGGCCACCCTGCGCGCGCAGTCGGCCGCGCCCGATCATGCGGTGGTGGAATAATCCGTCCCGTCATGGCCGGGCTCGTCCCGGCCATGACGAGTCGCGTGGACAGTAGTTAGCGCGCCCCGCCTTGCTTCGCCTGCAGGCTCAGCCACATGCCGCCGAGCGACAACGCGCCGCCGATCAGATGCACCATGGTCGGCGCTTCGCCGAGAAACAGGATCGAGAGCACCGCGCTGACGATCGGCCCGAGATAGAGGCTCAGCGAGGTCGACACCGCACCGAACTTGCCGCCAAGATAAGCGTAGGCCGAATAGGCAAACAGCCCGGGGACCAGACCCGCAAACAGATAGACCAGCGCCGCACGGCCGCTGAAGGCAGCGGCAGGCGCCTGCCACATTTCATGGATGGCGAAGGGCAGCGAGAACAGCGCGCCTGCCGCCGCGAACAGGCCGATCCGCGCCAGAAAGCTGATGCCGCCGGCGACGCGGTTCTGCATCAGGGTGTAGCCTGCCCAGGCCAGCATCGCCATCAGTACCAGCAGGTCGCCGATCGCCACCCCGCCTCCAATGGTGGCCTGCCCCTTCATAATGATCAGCGCCGCACCCGCCAGCGAGACCAGCATGCCAATGATCTGGCTTCGATGGACGGTTTCCTGGCCCGATATGAAAGAGAACAGCAGCACCACCAGCGGCGAGAGCGCCATGATCAGCGAGAGATTGATGGCGGAGGTCGTGACTCCAGCGACATAGACCGGTCCACCACAGATGAACATGCCGAGGAAGCCGGCGACCACGATGCCGACGCCCTCCCCGCGCAGCACGCCAGGCTTTTCCCGCAACGCCAGGATGACGAGCGGCAGCAGGCCGAGCGCCACGATGCTCCAGCGAAAAAACGCGATCGAAAATGGCGGCACGCTGCCGGCAACGCCGCGCGCCAGGATCATGTTGGAAACCTGCGCGGTGGCAATCAGCAGGAAGCCGAGCAGGCCAAGCACTTCCTGCGTCTTGTTGGCGGCTGTCCTGGATGGTTCTCTCATGCGAGATTCAGCGCCTGCGCGGCCGTGGCGATATTCGTCACGTCGCAGGGTATCGACTTGCCATCTCGGCGTCGAACGCATTCTGGATGACGTCGACCGGCGGCTTCAATCCGGTGAACAACTCGAACGCATCAGCGGCCTGATAGACAGCGAGATCGCGCCCAGTCATCACGCCGGCGCCCTTCGCTCTCGCCGCCAAGAGCAGAGGTGTCCAGAGCGGCGTGTAGACCGCGTCCGCCACCCACAAGCCGCCATGCAGCAGCGCGTCCTGCACCGCCATGCCGCGGTCCGGCAGCATGCCGACCGGCGTTCCATTGACCACGCCGACAACGCCCTCAAGCGCACCAGCGACGTCATCGGTAACTCGTGCCTTCAGGCGGCCATGCAGTTGCGACGACAACGCCTCGGCCTTGGCCCGGTCGGCATCGAAGATATTGAGTCCGGCGATGCCGAGGCTCGCAAGCGCAAACGCGATCGCCTTGCCGACGCCGCCGGCACCGATCAGCGCGACCGCGCCATGTTTCGAGCCGGCGACCAGATCGCCGATCGCGCGCGCAAAGCCGCTACTGTCGGTGTTGTATCCAACCAGCCGTCCGGCGCGGACGACGACGGTGTTGACCGCGCCAATGGTGCGCGCATCCGGCGACAGCTCGTCGAGCAGCGGGATCACGGCTTCCTTGTAGGGGAAGGTAACGTTGACGCCGGCGAAGCCAAGACGCCTCACGCCATCGAGCAGCGCGCGCAGGGTAGCCGCATCGGCGCCTGCGACTTCGATCAGTTGATAGTGGCAGCGAACGCCAAGGGCAGCGGCCGCCTGTTCATGCATGGCCGGCGCGGCAGACTGCGCAATCGGCGCCCCGATCAGCCCGGTCAGGAATTTTTCGCGGTTTCGGGATTGAGCCATCAACGCCAGGTCCCGCGCAATCGAACGCCGGTTCAGACGTCGAAGAACACCGTCTCGTTGTCGCCCTGCAGATGGATGTCGAAGCGATAGACCGCACTGCCCGTTCCCGGCTGCCGCGCCGCAATCAGCGTGGCGCGACGGTCGGCCGGCACCAGCGCCAGCACCGGATCGGCGGCATTGGCAGCCTCGCCGTCGAAATAGATCCGGGAATAGAGATGCAGCAGCATGCCCCGCGCATAGATCGCGAGCACGATGTGTGGCGCCTGCGGCTTGCCGTCGGGATCGGGCACGGGGCCCGGCTTGATGGTGTCGAACGCGTAAGCACCGTTCGCATCGGTACCGATGCGGCCGAACCCCTTGAATGACGAGTTCGGCAAGGCCCGCTTGTCCTGCGGGTCGGAGAACCGTCCCTGCGCGTCCGCCTGCCAGATCTCCAGCATGCAGTCCGGCACGATCGCGCCATCGCCGTCGAACACCCTGCCCTCGACGCGAATGCGTTCGCCCGACGCATCCGGCGTGACGAGATTGTTGCTGAAGGCGTCGTTCCAGTCGTACTTGCCGTTCGAGGTCAGGCCATAGGCGAAATACGGACCGACGGTCTGCGACGGGGTGATCCCCTCGGGCTTGGTCTGTTGCACTTAACTGTTCTCCATCGGCGTGGCGTTGCGCCCGCGCAGCACAATGTTGAAGCGGTAGCACAGCGCCCAATCCGGCCTGGTGTTCTCCAGATCGAACGACGAGATCATCCGGTTTCGTGCCTTCTCGTCGGTGACCGAGTTGAAGATCGGATCGAACGGGAACAGCGGATCGCCGGGGAAATACATCTGCGTCACCAGGCGCGAAACGAAAGCGTGCCCGAACACCGAGAAGTGGATATGGGCCGGCCGCCAGGCGTTGGGATGATTGCCCCAGGGATAGGCGCCCGGCTTGATGGTGACGAAGCGGTAGTAGCCTTGCGCATCCGACTGCGCGCGGCCAGCGCCGGTAAAGTTCGGATCGAGCGGCGCGGGGTGCTGATCGACGACGTGGACGTAGCGGCCGCAGGCATTGGCCTGCCACAGCTCGACCAGCGTGTTCGGTACGCCGCGGCCATCTTCATCGAGCACGTGGCCGTGCACGATGATGCGTTCGCCGATCGGCTCGCCCTTGTGCTGCAGTGTCAGGTCGTGGTCGTTCTCGCGCACCGTCTCGTGGCCGTAGACCGGCCCCGTCAGTTCCGACAGCGTGTGGCGCATCGGGATCAGCGGCTTCGAGGGCGAGCGCTTCACCGTGCTTTTGTAAGCGGGCGACAGCCGCGGCGGATGCGCCGCCAGCGATTGCAGCGGATAGAGCAATGTCATGACGAATTCCTCCCTCGCCTCGCGCTCACCGCGCAAAATCGTCTTGCGATTTTGTCGCCAAGCCGCGCCGCCAGATCATTATATAACATAACTAATCCGGGAAAGGGCTGTTTTCAGTCCTCCCAAATCATTGTCCTAGTTCAGCTTTTCGATGGCGACCGCGACGCCCTGGCCGACGCCGACGCACATGGTTGCCAAGGCAAGCTTCCCGCCCCGCTTCTCCATGCCGTGCACAGCCGTCAACGCCAGCCGCGCGCCGCTCATGCCGAGCGGATGGCCGAGCGCGATCGCGCCGCCATGCGGGTTGACGAAGTCGGCGTCGTCCTGAACGCCCAGTTGCCGGAGACAGGCTATTCCCTGCGAGGCGAAGGCTTCATTGAGCTCGATCAAATCAAAGTCGCTGATCTTGATGCCGAGCCGCTCCATCAGCTTGCGGGTCGCGGGCACCGGGCCAATGCCCATGATGCGCGGCGGCACCGCAGCCGACGCCAGCCCGAGGATGCGCGCCCGCGGCGTCAGCCCGTGCTTTTTCACTGCGGCTTCGGATGCCAGGATCATCGCCGCTGCGCCGTCGTTGACGCCGGACGCATTTCCGGCCGTCACCGTGCCCGGATTGCGCACGATCGGCTTCAGCTTGGCGAGACCTTCCAGCGTGGTCTCGGGGCGCGGATGCTCGTCCTTGTCGA
>DAIMKE010000383.1:0-6089 GCA_036721875.1 Bradyrhizobium sp.
CGGCACCACCGTGCCGGACTGGTTCGCCGCGAAGTTCGAGGGCCTCGACGACGACGCCGAGACGCGCAAGCTCGTCGCCGCCACCGTCGCCGCCGGCCAGGTGCACAAGCTCGCCAAGCACGGCGTCGATACCTTTCATTTCTATACCATGAACCGCGCGGACCTCGTGTTCGCGATCAGCCATCTGCTGGGCATCCGCCCCAATGGCGCACAGAAGGCCGCCTGATCCGATGACGTCGCCAGTTTCACCCAAGCGAACCGCCCTGCTCGCCGCCGCCCGCGAACGCATTCTGGTCCTCGACGGCGCCATGGGCACCATGATCCAGGCCTTGCAGTACGACGAGGCCGCGTTTCGGGGGCAGCGCTTTGCGGACTTCCATCGCGATGTGCGCGGTAATAACGACCTGTTGATCCTGACGCAGCCGAAGGCAATCGAGGATATCCACGCCGACTATCTGCGCGCCGGCGCCGACATCGTCGCCACCAACACGTTCTCCTCGACCTCGATCGCGCAGGCCGACTACGACATGTCGGACCTCGCCTACGAACTCAACCGCGACGGCGCAAAGCTTGCTCGCGCCGCCGCCGAGCGCGTCAGCGCCGAGGACGGCAAGCCGCGTTTCGTCGCCGGCGCGCTGGGCCCGACCAACCGCACCGCCTCGATCTCGCCCGACGTTTCCAATCCCGGCTATCGCGCCGTCACCTTCGACGATCTGCGCAAGGCTTACGGCGAACAGATCAACGGCTTGCTCGACGGCGGCGCCGATCTGCTGCTGGTCGAAACCATCTTCGATACGCTGAACGCCAAGGCGGCGCTCTACGCGATTGCGGAGATTACCGAGGAACGCGGCATCGACGTGCCCGTGATGATCTCCGGCACCATCACCGACAAGTCCGGTCGCTTGCTGTCAGGTCAATTGCCTGAGGCGTTCTGGAATTCGGTGCGGCACGCCAAGCCGATCACCATCGGCTTCAACTGCGCGCTCGGCGCCGAAGACCTGCGCGCTCACGTTGCGGATATCGGCCGCGTCGCCGATACGCTGGTCTGCGCCTATCCGAACGCCGGGCTTCCCAACGAGTTCGGCCAGTACGACGAAAGCCCGGACTACATGGCGCGCCTGATCGGCGAGTTCGCCGAGGCCGGCCTCGTCAACATCGTCGGCGGCTGCTGCGGCACCACACCGGATCATATCGCGGCGATTGCCGCCGCCGTCGCCCCGCACAAGCCGCGCGAGATACCCATGATCGAGCCGCGGCTGCGGCTGTCAGGGCTGGAGCCGTTCGAACTGACGCAGGCGATCCCGTTCGTGAATGTCGGCGAGCGCACCAACGTCACGGGCTCGGCCAAATTCCGCAAGCTGATCACCGCGGGCGATTACACCGCGGCGCTGCAGGTGGCGCGCGACCAGGTCGAAAACGGCGCCCAGATCATCGACGTCAACATGGACGAGGGCCTGCTCGATTCCGAAGCCGCGATGGTGACCTTCCTCAACCTCGTCGCCGCCGAGCCCGACATCGCCCGCGTGCCGGTCATGGTGGACTCCTCGAAATTCAACGTGATCGAGGCCGGCCTGAAATGCGTTCAGGGCAAGCCTGTCGTGAACTCGATCTCGATGAAGGAGGGTGTCGAAAAGTTCATCCACGAGGCCCGCATTGCGCGCCGCCATGGGGCCGCCGTCGTGGTGATGGCGTTCGACGAGGTCGGCCAGGCCGATACGTTTGCGCGCAAGACCGAGATCTGCAAGCGTGCCTATGACATCCTGGTCGATCAGGTCGGCTTTCCTCCTGAGGATATCATCTTCGATCCGAATATCTTTGCGATCGCGACCGGGCTGGAAGAACACAATAATTACGGCGTCGATTTCATCGAGGCGACGCGCTGGATCCGGCAGAACCTGCCGCATGCGCATATCTCCGGCGGCGTCTCAAACCTGTCGTTCTCGTTCCGCGGCAACGAGCCGGTGCGCGAGGCCATGCATTCGGTGTTCCTGTATCACGCCATCAAGGCCGGCATGGACATGGGCATCGTCAATGCCGGGCAGATGATCGTCTATGACGACATCGATCCCGAGTTGCGCCAAACTTGCGAGGACGTCATCCTCAACCGCGACGCGGGCGCGTCCGAGCGATTGCTGGCGATGGCCGAAAAATTCCGCGGCAAGGAGAAGCAGACCAGGGAACAGGATCTCGCCTGGCGCGAATGGCCGGTCGAGAAGCGGCTGTCCCACGCGCTGGTGCACGGCATCACCGAGTTCATCGAAGCGGACACCGAAGCCGTGCGGCTGACGGTCGAGCGGCCGCTGAACGTAATCGAAGGCCCGCTGATGGACGGCATGAACATCGTTGGCGACCTCTTCGGTGATGGAAAGATGTTCCTGCCGCAGGTGGTGAAGTCCGCGCGGGTGATGAAGCAGGCGGTCGCCTATCTGATGCCGTTCATGGAAGAGGAGAAGGCGCGCAACCTCGCGAATGGCGTGAGTTCCGGCGGCCGTAACGCCGCCGGCAAGATCGTGCTCGCCACCGTCAAGGGCGATGTCCACGACATCGGCAAGAACATCGTCGGCATCGTGCTGCAATGTAACAATTTCGAGGTGATCGACCTCGGCGTCATGGTGCCGGCCAACAAGATCATCGAAACCGCCAAGGCAGAGGGCGCCGATATCATCGGGCTGTCCGGCCTGATCACGCCCTCGCTCGACGAGATGAGTTTTCTGGCCGGCGAGATGCAGCGCCAGGGCATGAACATGCCGCTGTTGATCGGCGGCGCCACGACCAGCCGCGTGCATACTGCCGTGAAGATCGACCCGAACTACAAGGGCGGGCCCGTGGTGCACGTCAACGACGCCAGCCGCGCCGTCGGCGTTGCGTCGTCGCTGCTCTCGCCCGACCGGCGCGAGGCCTATGCGGCCGACATTCGCGCCGAATACGCAAAAATCTCCGCGGCGCATTTCCGCGCCCAGGCCGACAAGAAGCGGCTGAAGCTCTCGGATGCCCGCGCCAACGCGGTGAAGGCCGACTTTGCGAAGACGCCGCCGAAGAAGCCTTCCTTCCTCGGCATCAGGAGTTTCGACGCCTACGACCTGGCAGAGTTGGCCGAATACATCGACTGGACGCCGTTCTTCCAGACCTGGGAACTGACCGGGCGCTTTCCAGCCATTCTCGACGATCCCAAGATCGGCGAAGTCGCCCGCTCGCTCTATGACGATGCGCGCAAGATGCTCGACCTCATCATCAATGAGAAGTGGTTCACGGCGCGCGCCACCATCGGCTTCTGGCCAGCGAACGCCGACGGCGATGATATCGCTGTCTATGCCGACGATACGCGGAAGAAGAAGATCGCGAGCTTCCATACGCTGCGCCAGCAACTGGAGAAGCGCGAAGGCCGCTTCAACGCCGCGCTGTCGGATTTCATCGCGCCGGCGTCCTCAGGCGTGCCTGACTATATCGGCGGCTTCGTGGTCACCGCGGGCATTGGCGAGGACGCGGTCGCCGACCGCTTCAAGAACGCCAATGACGACTACTCCTCGATCCTGTGCAAGGCGCTGGCCGATCGCCTCGCGGAAGCCTTCGCCGAGCGGATGCATCAGCGCGTCCGCAAGGAGTTCTGGGGCTACGCGCCGGACGAGGCGCTGGCCGCGGATCAACTGATCCTCGAACAATACGCCGGCATCCGCCCGGCGCCCGGCTATCCCGCGCAGCCCGACCACACCGAGAAGGCGACGCTGTTCCGCCTGCTCGATGCGGAAAACACGGCCGGCGTGACGCTGACCGAGAGCTTTGCGATGTGGCCGGGCTCGTCGGTATCAGGGCTTTATTTCTCGCATCCCGAAAGCTTCTATTTCGGCGTCGGCAAGATCGAACGCGATCAGGTCGAGGATTACGCTGCGCGCAAGGGCATGAGTGTTGCCGAGACCGAGCGCTGGCTGGCGCCGGTGCTGAACTACATTCCGTCGCAGGAGGCCGCGAAAGAGCCCGCGCCGATGGCAGCCGTCCCCGCCAACGATGTCGCCTCGCACCCGCCGGGATGCACCTGCGCCGTGCATCTGGCGTGGCGGAAGAAGGCGGTTGGGGCCTGACTCGTCATCACCGGGCTTGACCCGGTGATCCATCTCACGAAGATGGATGGATGCGCGGGTCAAGCCCGCGCATGACGAGTGCGTGGAGCCCCCATGAAATTCTTCTCGTTCTGGCGATCGCTGGCGAGTTTTCGCGTGCGCATCGCGCTCAATCTGAAAAACGTCCCCGTCGATGTCGTGTTCGTCGACATCGACGCCAATGCCCATCACGATCCGGAATATCGCCGCGTCAATCCGCAGATGGCGCTGCCGGCGCTGGTGGAGGACGACGGCACCACGCTGTTCCAGTCGCTGGCGATCCTGGAGTATCTCGACGAGAAGTATCCATCCCCGCCGCTGCTGCCCGCCGATCCAGCCGGCCGCGCCCGCGTCCGCGCGCTGGCGCTGATGGTGGCCTGCGAGGGTCATCCGCTGCTGACGCCGCGGGTGCGGCGCTATCTCGACCATGAACTCAACCTGCGCGACACGCAGCAGGCGGCGTGGCGGCGGCACTGGACGGTCGAGACGCTGGCCGCGCTGGAGGGGCATCTGGCCGACCACAAGGACACGGGCCGGTTTTGTCACGGCGATCAAGCAACGCTGGCCGATATCTGCATGGTCGGCCACGTCACCGCAGCGGTCACGCAGCAGATCGACCTTGCGACCTGGCCCACCGTAAAACGCATCTTCGAAACCGCGATGGCGTTGCCCGAGTTCGCCCGGGCGCACCCGCTGGCACAGCCGGACACGCCGGAGGCGATGCGGCCGAAGGCCTGAAAAGCGAGGCAGGCTGCCCGGCCTGAAAAAAACGCGAAAACAACCCCATGCAAAGTAGGATTGGGCCTGCGGCACACGCCCGTGCCGCAGCCGCGGCAAGACGAAAAGGCTCCGCGGTCGTGGCCCGGCCCGACCCCGCCGGGCTCAATCGCCGCTCGGCGGCGCCAGCGGCTGGACGATTTCCTGGAACGGCGGCAGCGCCTCGCACCGCTCGGAATGCGCCTTCAGCGCCGGATAGCGATCGTCGAACAGCGCGGGATGCGCCTCGCCGGTGAAGCGCAGCACGCAGGCGACCGCGATGTCGGCATGGCCGATCTTCTCGCCAAACCAATACGGCGTCTTGACACCGGCGCGTTCCTTTTCCAGCACGTCGAGCACACCCGATATCTGCGACTTGCAGCGCTCGACCCAGAGATCGAGCTGCTTCTCCTTCCGCAGCACGCGCTCGTAGAGCAGGCTGACGCCCTTGTCGCCGAGCCCCATCGCCAAGGCGCATAACCTCAAATGCCGCCGCCGCGTTTCGCCGCGCGCAGCGATCATCGCCTTCTCCGGGCCGACACGATCATCGAGATAATCCAGGATCATCGCGCTCTCGATCAGCGCCTCGCCGTCATCGAGCACCAGCGTCGGCACCCGCCGCAGCGGATTATACGGCGCGATCTTGTCGGCATCACCGAAAGTCGACCACGGCCTGTGCTCGAAGGGCAGACCATAGAGCCGCATGGCGATGGCGACGCGGCGGACAAAGGGGGAATCGTACTGGCCGATCAGGAACATTGGATTTCACCACGCTTCGGACGGAAGGAATAGCTAGTGTAATCGACTGTCATACTCCGCGAAAGCGGGGTATCCAGTATGCTGCGGCCTCACGGTTTATCACCGACGGCTCTGGAATACTGGATCACCCGCATGCGCGGATGATGACGACCGAGGTTACTGCACATGCCTATGCTGTTGATCCTCACAGCCTTGTTGGTCATCTACGCCGGGACGGCAAACGCCCAATCCGCCCCCGCCGGTTTCCAGTCGCCGTCCAAGAACATCGCCTGCCAATATTTCGACTACGACAAGCAGAACATCCTCCGCTGCGACATCGCCGCGATGGAAACCAGGCCGCGGCGGCCGGCCGATTGCGACCTCGACTACGGCGGCGCGTTCGAGATGAACGCGAAGGGCTCCGCCGTCCGCCTCTGCCACGGCGACACCGTGATGGATAAATCGCTGCCGGTGCTGGCCTACGGCGAGGTGTGGCAGCGC
>DAIMKE010000384.1:0-6087 GCA_036721875.1 Bradyrhizobium sp.
AGGCACGGCAAAACCTTAGCGTATATCTGGGTCCGTTCTGTGTACCGACCCCGGGCTGGAGAAGGCAGCGCATGTTCTCGAGGAGGCGACACGGGTCCAGCTCCATAATTTCGAAATATCGGCTGCGTTTCTCCTACGGGCCTTCCTGGAGATGACGTTGCGCGCCTATGCCAAGCAGCACAAGATACCCACGGCCGTGGTGGTCGATGGTCGCAAGATCGAGAAGGCACTCGCGGTGCTTGGAGAAGACGTGCGCAAGCATATTGTTGATGATGCTGCAAACGAGTTGACATCGAGCGACCTTCGCCCGTTCCAGACGCAGCTCCTCACCTCCAAGGCCGAAGCCAGCATCCAGTCGCTCAACAGCTTCGTTCACAGCAATTATGCCATCCCAACCGCTGATGCGCTCCGCTCAACGTGGGAAGCTTGTGTCCCGGTGTTCGTCGCGACCTATGGTGAGCCATGATCAGGTCACGCATCACCGAACGGCGGACGGGCGCATTCTCTCCGCTTCGCTATCCCGGCGGGAAGGGGAAGCTGGCGAAATTCATGCTCGAGCTCATTCGTGAGAATGGCCTATCGGACGGGACCTACATCGAACCCTATGCCGGCGGGGCCGCGATCGCGTGGGAGCTCTTGCTCAAGGGTGTCATGCGGCGGGTGGAGATCAACGACATATCCCCGCCCGTGCACGCGTTCTGGAAAGCCGTCCTCGATGAGACCGACGCGCTTTGCCGGCTCATCCATGATACGCCGGTGACCGTTGAAGAATGGGACCGGGCCAAGGCGATCTATGCGAGGCCCTATGAGCACGGGGTTCTCGAGCTAGGGTTCGCCTTCCTGTTTCTGAACCGCACCAACCGTTCCGGTGTCCTTAACGGGGGGATTATCGGCGGCCGTGCCCAAACCGGTGACTACAAGATCGATGTCCGTTTCAATAAGCCTGACCTGATCGACCGGATAACCCAGATAGCGCGCCTGCGCAGCAGGATAGCGTTGTCGAAGCTGGACGCGGTGGACTTCGTCGAGCAGGGCCAGGATCGATGGCGAAGCTCGGCTCTGGTTTATCTTGACCCCCCCTATTATGACAAAGGCCAGTCGCTATATCTTAATGCCTACAAATCGGAAGATCACGCTGCGGTAGCCGCTGCGGTGCTTAACCTCAGAGTGAAGAACTGGATCGTGTCCTACGATGACGTGCGTCCCATTCACGATCTTTATGGCGCGACCCCAAAGCTGCAGTATTCCCTCAATTACAGCGCTCATCGGAAGGTGCGCGGAGCTGAGGTGATGTTTTTTTCCGAGAATCTTATCGTCCCGACTATGCCTGCCCCGATGATTGAGCTCTTGCGCACGAGGCTGCCACATCAAGATGCGCCGCGCTTGACTTCGCTCTGACGATCAGCTGAGCAGCTTTCGTGGGTACCGCGTGGCTCATGACACTGCGCATCTTCAGCTGTAGAGCGGGGTATCCGAACCAAACCGGCCGAGGAAGCTCCCATTTAATCTGCTAAAATCCGTAAGGGCGGGGTAGATCAGGACGTGTGCAACTTGGGCCAGGATTGACGGCACCAAGAGAACAACACTGCGCTTCACCTTAGCCCATGCGCGTCCATTGTGGCATGCGCGATCTTTGAAAATGCAGTGCGGAGAGTGATATGGCGCTTGAGGGGGACGTTCGAAAGCTCAGGGAGGCCCGCCTCCAAGCGCGCGGCCGTGCGGTGCCGGACGAACATCAGGGCGTGTCGAAGGACAAGATCAGGAAGGTCCTCGCCCACATCGATCTTCACGGCAACAATGACCTCGTCGATGCGGTGTTTGCGCTGCTCGACAATGAAACCCAGAGTTGGTTCTCGAAGGGGCCAGAGGGTTCGACCATTTCGGACGGTGCCTCGACCGCGCACCTCGCTTGCCATATCGGTATCCTACAGCGGGGTGCGCTCAAGCTCGACCGGGAGGGTCGGGACTACTGGATTAAGCCGCTGCGCGATCTCGGGGGTATCGAGGCTGTCACGCTCGAGGGTGGCGAGTTTGTTCCTGGTCACACCAAGGCCAAGAGCCCCAACTCCTCCTACCGGCTCGAGGAGGCCTTCCGGGAGATACTTACGGCTGCGGACGGGCAATGGGAGGGTAAGCTCAACGGATGGGCGGCCGGGGAAGCCGCTCGGGAGCGGCTCGCCTTCCAAGCGAAGATGGCGGCGGCGGCGAAGGCCGCCTCAGACACGGGCCATGCGGCACTTATCAATGACTGTGTTGAGCATTACGCCCCTCGGTTCCTTGAGGGGTACGAGGTCCTCTATGTCGACGATAGCGACGGCGATCGGGTCAGCGAGGTCGAGCGCGCCAAGATGCGGGCGGCCGGGGCTGAACTGACGCTTGCGGACCCGATGCCGGACGTTCTCCTCTGGCACCCGGACACAGACTGGCTTTGGGTCATCGAGGCCGTGACCAGCGATGGGGAGGTCGATGCTCACAAGGTAAGTGGGATGCGCGCATTTGCCGCGCGCTGCGGCAAGGCCGGGGTGGGTTTCACCACCGCATACCGTACGTGGCGGGAGGCGGCCGCTCGGCAGGGCGCCCAACGCAACATCGCCATCGAGACCTACATCTGGATCCGAGAGGACCCGTCGAAGCAGCTCTTGGTCAAAGGCTAAAGGATGGTCGCAACGGCTGCGTCAATGGCCTCTTGCCCAACCGGGGCATGGCGGCCGAGGCGCTCGAGGTCCTCAAGCGAGGGGTAGGGCAAGTTGCGGAGATCCGTGGCGTTCACTTGGGTGTGGCCCGAGAATTGCCGGAAATAATCGTCAACGGCAGTCGAGTTTAGGAAAGCTGCCAGACCGAGCGCGATCTCTTCAGGTAAGCCCGCGCCATCGCGGTGGTAGAAATTCAGCTTATTGTCGAAGGCAGCCGGAACCTCGGCATCGTAAACCGATACCACGAGACGGCGCTTCTCCTCTTTCGAGGAAAAGCGCTTGGCTAGCAGATACCGGCCCGGCGGGACGAGTTCCTTCTCCACGCGCGGGGTTACGGCGATCGCGTTGCTCTTCTTAAAGTCCGGGATAGGCCAGCGGACCCCCCCGTCTCGCAAGTGCGCCGGGTATAGCAATGGTGCTGTGCCATCGCCCGGGTCCTTGCGGAGGAACTCCCTCGCCCGGAAGTCAACAATTCGGCCAGTCGAGACCTTTAAGCCGAGATCAACTAGCGAACAGGGCATCGCCTGCACACGCTCGGCCAGCGCCGCATCCTCGGGCGAGATTGTCAGCCGAAAGAAGCAATGCTTGTCGCCCGGGCGAACAACCTCCTCGAAGGGGACTTGCCGGGCTTCTCCGCTGTCAGTCTCAAGGCGAACGCGCTCGGCCTGCCGCGCCCCCTTACGAAGCTGGAAAATCACGTTCTCCTGCAAGACAGCATCGTCACGGAAGGCCTTTTTGCGCGACTCAAACACGTAGAGCCGCTCAATGCTCGAGTTGTCCAACAGGTGCTGGCGGAAGGGTCGGTAGTACGGCCCGTTACAAAAGGAGCGTGGGGTAATGGCGACGAGTTCCCCGCCCGGCTCGAGTTGATTCAAGGCGAGCGCGACGAAGGCCGAGTACAGGTTCACGGTCTCGATGCCCTGCGATCGCAGGGCGAGCCGCCAACGGGAGGCGCTGCTTATCTTTGCGTAGGGCGGGTTCAGGATTGCGCAGTTAAATCCCTCAATCACGCTCAACACGGGCTCGGCTGAGGTCAGAACGTAATCGTCCTCAATCACCCGGGAGGCGAAGCGGACGCCCGCTGCCTCGCAAGCGGCGCGGCAATCGTCGAGGGTCTGCCCCAAAAGGTCCGCGAAGCCCGGATCGACCTCGAAGGCAGTCACGGTTATCGAGCGGGGCGTCACCGGTCGAGCTAGCGCCTCGGTCACGAAGGCAGCAGTCAGAGAGCCCACGCCCGCTCCAGCGTCGAGCAGCCGCACGTCCGCCGGGAGTTCCCCGAACATCGCCGCCATATCGGCGGCCACCGGTTCCGGCGTCAGGAATTGACCGAGTTCGGCCCGACGATTGCCGTCGAGTCGGGGAGAGACTTCACGCCGAACCTTGTCGGCCCGGGCCGTTATCGAATGTGTGGGGCTCAGAACCCCTAGGTCAGCCGTATGGTTCAACATCCAGATACAATACCCTGATATTTGTCGGAACTAAAGAAGAACATACGCGGCAGTCTCATTGTTTCTTGGCGTGTTGGTGCTCCCAGCTTCCGGATCACGCATGACCCGTTATAGGTGAAGAGGAGGCGCATCCACCCCGCCGGATCGTCCGATACACCGTCGGCCGCGAGACCTTGAACAGCTTGCCGAGGTCGCTGATCGAGTATTCGCCGGTGGCGTGCATCTTGAGCAGCTCGCGCTGCTGGAGGTCGGAGAGCTTGGGCGGCTTGCCGCGGAGCTTGCCCTTGTCCCGGGCGATCTTCATGCCCTCGCGGGTGCGCAGGCGGATGAGGTCGCTCTCGAATTCGGCGAAGGTGGCGAGGATGTTGAAGAACATCCGGCCCATGGGGTCGTTGGGGTCGTAGACCTGCTTGCCCAGCGCGAGGCTCACGCCGCGCTTCTCCAGTTCGTCGGCGATCGCCCGCGCGTCCGGCACCGAACGGGCGAGGCGATCCAGCTTCGGCACGACCAGCGTTTCGCCGACACGCACCGCCGCCAGTGCCTGGGCGAGGCCGGGGCGATCACGGTTGCGGCCGGTGAGGCCGTGGTCAGTGTAGATGCGGTCCTCCGGCACGCCGAGCTCGATCAGCGCCCGGCGCTGGGCGGTGAGATCCTGCTTGTCGGTCGAGCAGCGGGCATATCCGATGAGGTTGTTGGTCATTTGTAACGGATGAGGCCCCTGTGTGAGAAAATAAAGCGTACCACCTTAATGAGAGAGCAGGCAAGCCGGATTGGCAGAGGGCAGGGGGGTCTGACCTCTGGTGCCCGCAAAGTGTCCGGTGAGCGATCCCTATCTGATCACGTCCTCATTTCCTTGACCGCAGTTACTGGATTGGCGATCTTATGCATCTAAGCAGGCGGTGGTAAGTTGCGTGGACACTCTGCATCGGCGTAACAGCCTAGGGTACATCATCGGCCGGAGGACCCGTTCATCGGGTCCTGAGAGTCTGATTCAAAACTATCTCGTGTAATTTCATGCTCTTGCGATACGGCGTGTGAAGAGCTGGATTGATGCGATGAACAGCCAGGCGGTTGCTGAGGCGATGGTTTGTTCGAAGTCCTTGGCGAGACGTCGGTTGCGGCTGAGCCATGCGAAGGTTCGTTCCACCACCCAGCGGCGCGGCAGCACCTCGAAGCCTTTCGCGGCGTCGGACCGCTTGATGATTTCGATGGTCCATTTGCTCTTTCCGATCTTGCGCAGTGCCTCCCGGAGCTTGTCACCGGCATACCCACCATCGGCGAAGACGTGCCGCAGCCACGGGAAGCGGCGGATTATTTCGGCGAGGACGAACGGTGCCCCGTCGCGATCCTGGATGTCGGCGGTGTGGATCACAGCATGAACCAGGTTGCCGTCTGTGTCGGTCAGGATGTGGCGCTTGCGCCCCTTGATTTTCTTGCCCGCATCGTAGCCCCGAGGCCCGCCGCTCTCGGTGGTTTTGACACTCTGGCTGTCGATCACTCCTGCACTGGGCGACGCTTCGCGCCCTGCCGCTTCCCGGCCGATCAGAAGCAGAGCATGATTGAGCGAAAGCCACAGACCATTGTCGCGCCACAGGTAGAACCAGCGTCGTACCGTCGAGACCGGAGGAAAGCAGGGCGGCAACATCCGCCAAGGCAGCCCTCCGCGCAGCAGATACAGGATCGCCTCGACGATGCGCCGCAGCGGCCACTTCCGCGGACGCCCAACCTGTGAAGGCTGCGGAAGAAACGGCTCCAGCACGGCCCATTCCGCGTCAGTCAAATCGCTTGGCAAAGTCAGCTGTGCACGGGCATACTGCGCCCGAGTGGTGTCGGTCCACATCGTCGAACTCCGGAAGTTTGTTGCAAAACCCCGTGAATCAGCGACTTGGGATGGCGTCAAGCTAACCCGCTGACACCACTCAACTTAATTTCGGATCAGGCTCTAA
>DAIMKE010000385.1:0-6086 GCA_036721875.1 Bradyrhizobium sp.
ATGTCGCGCCCTTGCGGCCTGATGCCGGTTGCGCGCCGCTCGGCTGCGTCGCAGCGCCGTCCGTGTCGCGGTCAGTTGCCGGTGCAGATCGCCGCGGTCGTCCCTGAAAGAACGCGGCCCCGCGCCTGGCCCATGCCTCCCTCTTTCCGGCCTCTTTTGTCTCTGCCAGCACGATCAGCGCGCCTGCCAGTTCATTGGCGGTGACTGAGTCCGCCCCGGTGGCGATGACCAATTCGCCGAGCTGCCGCACCTTGCGTGTTTTCAGCGCGCGCGCCTTGCCTTCGAGTGCTTTCAGTTCCGCGTCAAAGTCCCGTGGCTTGCGCATCATATCCTCCGTAAGCCGTCGATGGAGCTGTTATAGTTGAGCAGCCCGCGGAATGCTGTAAGGCTGCCAGGACAGCCTGAGACGGGGTAGTCCCGCCCGAGAAGTTTTCGAGGGAGGGCGCGCTTATACGTCGTTCCGACGTGCGCTTTCCCGTGCCACTGATCTGATCGCGATGGCGATCTATCATCTTCACGTCAAGGTCATTGGCCGCAAGTCCGGCTCCAGCGCGGTGGCGTCAGCCGCCTACCGCTCGGCTTCGCGGCTGCGCGACGAGCGGCTGGATCGCAGCCACGATTTTTCCGGAAAGCGCGGCGTCGTCCATTCCGAGGTGATGCTGCCGGAGAACGCGCCGGAGGCATGGAGCGATCGGGAGCGACTGTGGAACGATGTTGAAGCCGTCGAGGTCCGTAAGGACGCGCAGCTTGCCCGCGAGGTCGAGCTCGCCATTCCGCGCGAGATGACACAGGCTCAGGGCATTGAACTCGCCCGCGACTTCGTTCGGGGCGAATTCGTCGATCGGGGTATGATCGCCGATCTCAACGTGCATTGGGACATGGCCGAGGACGGCCTGGCCAAACCCCACGCCCATGTCATGCTGACCATGCGCTCGGTGGACGAAAACGGTTTTGGCCAAAAGGTGCGGGAGTGGAACCGCACGGAGATGGTGGAGCGCTGGCGCGAACGGTGGGCGGAGCTTGCCAACGAGCGCCTGGCCGAACTCGACATCGATGCGCGCATCGACCATCGCAGCCTGGACGCGCAGGGCATCGCGCTGGAACCGCAAAGCCAGATCGGTGCGCCCGCACAGCGCATCGAGGGCGAGGGTGCCGAGACCGCCGACCGCGTCGAACTGCACCGCAGGATCGCGCGCAACAACGGCGAACGCATCATCGCCGATCCGTCGGTCGCGCTGGACGCCATCACGCATCAGCAATCGACGTTCACGCAGCGCGACATGGCGAAGTTCGCGCACCGGCATAGCGACGGCATCGAACAGTTCAACGAGGTCATGGGCGCGATGCGAAATGCCCCCGATCTGGTTGAATTGGGCAGGGATGCGCGCGGCGAGGACCGTTTTACCACGCGTGAGATGATCGAGGTGGAACAGCGCCTTCACCACGCCGCCGAACTGATGGCAGGACGGGAACGCCATGAGGTCAATGACAGGGATCGTGAGGCCGCCCTGGCGCGTGCGGAAGCGCGCGGACTCGTGCTTTCGACCGAGCAGTCTGATGCGCTGGCGCATATCACCGAGGGGAGAGATTTAGGTGTCGTCGTCGGCCATGCCGGGACGGGCAAGAGCGCGATGCTGGGCGTGGCGCGGGAGGCCTGGGAAGCCGTCGGCTATGACGTCCGGGGCGTGGCGCTGTCAGGCATTGCCGCCGAAAACCTCGAAAGCGGATCGGGCATATCCTCCCGTACCATCGCCAGCATGGAGCACGGCTGGGGCCAGGGCCGTGACCTGCTCACCGCCCGCGATGTGCTCGTCATCGACGAGGCCGGCATGGTTGGCACCCGGCAGCTGGAGCGCGTGCTGTCCCATGCCGCGGAAGCCAGAGCCAAGGTTATCCTGGTCGGCGATCCCAAACAGCTGCAAGCCATCGAAGCGGGTGCGGCGTTCCGATCGATCCATGAGCGCCGCGGCGGAGTGGAAATTGGCGAGGTGCGCCGCCAGCACGAGGACTGGCAGCGCGGCGCAACGCGGGCTCTCGCAACCGGCAAAACCGGGGATGCGATCCATGCCTATGAGAGAAACGGCATGGTGCATGCGGCCCGGACCCGCGACCAGGCGCGGGGTGATCTGATCGAGCGCTGGGACCGCGACCGGCGGGCGTCGCCAGACAAGAACCGGATCATCCTGACCCACACCAATGATGAGGTGCGCGCCCTCAACGAGGGGGCGCGAATGCGGATGCATCAGGCAGGTGACCTCGGCCATGAAGTGCAAGTGGCGGTCGCGCGCGGCGAACGCAACTTCGCCAGCGGGGACCGCGTCATGTTCCTGCAGAACGAGCGCGGCCTTGGCGTCAAGAACGGCACGCTCGGGACCATCGAACAGGTCAGCCCGCAATCCATGACCGTGCGCACCGACGACGGCCGCAATGTCTCGTTCGACCTGAAGGACTATAACCGCATCGACCATGGCTATGCCGCGACCATCCACAAGGCGCAGGGTATGACGGTGGACCAGAGCCATGTGCTGGCAACGCCGGGCATGGACGCCCAGGGTAGCTATGTCGCGTTGTCGCGGCACCGCGATCGTATGGAGCTGCATTACGGCCGCGACGATTTTGCTGGTCGGGATCGGCTGGTTCGCACCCTGTCGCGCGACCGGGCCAAGGACATGGCCTCCGATTACGAGCAGCTTGATCCGGCGCAGAGCTATGCCGAGCGGCGTGGCATCACCTTCCGCGAACGCGTCGCCGAAATCGTTAGGAAGATCGTACCGGAGAAGGTGCGCGGAATGTTCGACGGCCTTCGCTCTCCGTCAGATGTGCCCAACCCGGACGGCGGACAGAGACTGGGCCGCGAAGCGCCGGATCGGAGCGATCCGCAGGCCCCACGGCGCGTGGCCGAAACGCCGGAAAGAAAGGTAGCGGAGGATCCAGAAGCGGCGTTGCGCAAGGCCCGCACCAGGGCGCTGGTCCGCCATGCCCGCGCGGTGGATGCGATCTTCAAAGTGCAGGAGATCGGCGGCAAGGCCAGCCCCGAGCAGGTGAAGGAATTGCAGCAGGCCCGCAAGGCTTTTGAGGAGCTGCGCCCCCACGGTTCGCACGATGCCGAATCCGCCTACAAGAAGAACCCGGAACTTGCTCAGGAAGCTGCGTCAGGCAACAACCTCGGCCGCGTTATCCGCGCGCTCCAGTTCGAGACCGAAATCCGCATCAATCCAAACCGTCTCGCCGACCGCTTCGTGGAGCGCTGGCAGAGGCTCGACCAGACCAGTGAGCGCCAATATCAGACCGGCGACATGTCCGGCTACAGGGCCACGCGATCGGCCATGGGCGACATGGCGCGAGGCCTCGAGCGCGATCCGCAGATGGAATCGATCCTCGCCAACCGCAAGATCGAACTCGGCATCTCCTTCGAAACAGGCCGCAGGCTCAGCCTCGAACTCGCCTTCAGCCACGGCCTCGACCTCGGCCGAGGCCTCGGGCTCTGATGTGATGCATGTCGTTATCCCACCACATGCATTGATCGCCGATCACACCTATTCGCCGCCGCTCGCCCGCCACGCTACGGCAACCTGAAAAACGCTCTTGCGTGCGAGGCAGTGCTTGTTCTGTCTGGATCACCAGCAGTCAGCAAGAGCCAGCGTTTCCATGCGTGAGCCAGACCGGATCATTCGCCTCAAGACCGTGCTGTCCCGGACCGGGCTGTCCCGGTCCACCATCTATCGCAAGATCACCGAGGGCACATTCCCACCCCAGATCAGGATCAGCATCCATGGTGCTGGCTGGCGCGAATCCGACATCAACCGCTGGATTGACGATCCAGTCGGATGGCGTCCGAAACGCGAATTCGAAGAGGTCCAGTGAGGTTGGTGGTTGTACCATTTCCTCGCACGAATCGTCCGGGCTCATCGCTTTAGACCGCCAGCGAAGTCTAAAAAATACCTGACTTACTGGCGCGTTCCTATCGTGCTTAGGCCGCGACACTCTCACTGGCCAAAATCAGCAAATCCGCTGGAACATGGAAACGCTCGCGCAAGCGCTTTACCATCGTCATGCTCAATTCGCGCTTGCCCGACATGACCTCGCTGACACGGCTCGCGGTACCCAGAAGCGGCACAAGATCGGCGCGCGTCAAATCATGCTGCTCCATCAGATAAGTCAGCAAATCGGGCAACGACGGCGCTTTGCGCGGCCATCGCGTGCGTTCATATGCCTCGATCAGGCGAGCCTGTGCCACCATGCGCGCGCGGTCGTCAGCCTCGCTCGATCGCATCAGCTTGCCGACAAGCGCCTTGGCCGTCTCATGATCGGCCTCATTCTGGATAATGATCAAAGTCGCCTTCATCACACCGCCTCCGCATTCACCTTATCATAGTCTTCATGACTCCCGAAAAAGCGGATTATCAACACGCCGTCGCGATATTGTACCAAGGCGATCAAGCGGTAGTCGTTGGCCTTGATATTGAACACTACGCGCCCGCCTTTTAGGATGCTCGCCTTGGGATGCGAACGCTTCACGTCCTGCGGCGTGCGCCAGTCCGAAGCCTCCGCAATCGCGAGCCAAGCCCGGTATTGGGCGCACGCCGCGTCGATGCCCCTATGGCCGGAACGTTCGGCAAAATAGCGCTCAACAATGTCCGTGCCGATAACCAGCATGAGCGGACGCTAGCGTGTATTTCCCAAAAATGGAAGAAATGATTTCCATTTTTGGGAAGAATATCCTGGTGCTAACTAAAACTCTGAAAGGCGGCCGATGACTATCGCTGGTTCTCAACGGCGCGGAGAAACTACCTTGCGAGGTGTATGTATAGGTGTATGTAGCCGAAAGGTCGTACTCTCGGTTTCTATAAAAATAGGCACCTTTCTCGCTTTCTGGCGGACTCCCTCTCCGCCAGTTTCGATTCACGCTATGACGCGCCGCTCTGTCCGAATACCGCCGATGATGCGATCAGCGGCCGTTTTCGGTGCCCTTGAACGGGTTGAACACCGTCGCGCCAAGGCCGGCGACGTCGCGGTCATTCCGCGTCACCAGTGTCAGGCCATTGGTCAACGCGGTCGCCGCGAGCAGGCCATCGATAGCCGAGAGGGGCCTTATGGCGCTCATGCGTCCCCATTGATCGGACACCGCGTTATCGATGCCCCGAGTGGCCTAAGGCCGACGCCGGACTCGATGGCGTTGCAGGTCGCCTCAGCGAAGGCAACGCAACCTGAGTGCTGCGAACCGACCCCATCCTACTTTGCATGGGGTTGTTTTCGATATTTTGGTTCTGGACCTGAAATCGTGGCTTTTAAGTCGCCATCTCACAAACCGTCTCACCCCCACCCTGTCCCGTGCTCTCCGCAATCTTCCCATCCACGATATGGATCCGCCGGTCGGCGCGGGCGGCGAGTGCCGGGTCGTGCGTCACCACGACCACGGTCTGGCCCTGGTCGGCGATGTCGCGGAGGATCTTGAACACCTGCTGCGTCGATACGGTATCGAGTGCGCCGGTCGGCTCGTCGGCCACGATGATCTCGGGGCGGTTGGCGAGGGCGCGGGCGATGGCGACGCGCTGGCGCTGGCCGCCGGAGAGCTGGTTGGGACGCTTGTTGGCGTGCTCGCCGAGGCCGAGCGAGCCCAGCAGCGAAAGGCCGCGCTCGTGCATCTCAGGCTCGCTCATCTTGCCCGCGGCGCGCATCGGCAGCAGCACGTTGTCGAGCGAGGTGAACTCCGGCAGCAGGAAGTGGAACTGGAACACGAAGCCGCATTTGGTCAGGCGGACGTCAGCCCGTTCCGATTCCGACAGTTTCGAGGTCGGCTCGCCGCAGATGACGACTTCGCCCTCACTGGGCGCATCGAGCAGGCCGAGCAGATAGAGCAATGACGATTTGCCCGATCCCGACGGCCCGGTGATGGCGAGGAATTCGCCCTTCTTCACCGACAGATCGATGCCGTTGACGAGGGTGTGCGCGACATCGCCCTCGATGCGTCGAACCAGCTCCACGGCCTGCAATGCGATCTCGGTCATGATGCCCCCCGAATGATTTCAACCGGCTGCACGCGCGTTGCCTTGCGTGCTGGAAAATAGGCCGCGCCCGCGCAACAC
>DAIMKE010000386.1:0-6084 GCA_036721875.1 Bradyrhizobium sp.
GTCTTGTTCAGCCCGATTTCCTCGAATTCGTGAAATAGCGCATTCGATTTCCGCATGTAGTTGGGATCGCCGAGTTGGCCGATCAGGTCGGCGGCGCGCAGCAACGATCCTTCCTCCTCGTTGAGGTCGTCGGCATCAGGCTTCGGCGTATCGACGTAGGGGAAGCGGGTATATTCGATCGCGCGGGCGATCCGGGCGGCGTCGACGAGCTCGGCGGAATCGAGGCGCTCGATCACGAACAGCTTTGAGCGGTCGACATGATACGGTGCGAGCGCGGCGTCGGATGAACCGACCGGCTAGCGGATTTTTCGCCCGCTGATATCGGCAACATAGGCGTCATCCTCGTCGCCCTGGACGACGCCGCGGACGTAGCCGATGTCGTGGGTGAGACAGGCCAGAATGAAGTTCGCATAATCGGTGACCGTGGTGGTTCGCTGCAACGTCCGTCCCACCAGGATGTCGTGCCCGACCAGCGTTACCAGCATGGTGTGCTCGATGTTGTGATAGAGCGCATCGCTGTTGCCGATGGCCTCCAGCGTCAGCCTTGCGGCGAACGGAAGCAATTCGGGCAGGCCCGACGGCGATGAGCCGAACAGGTGCTGGGTCTCCTGCGCCAGAAACGAACCCAGCGCATGCGCAGTCAATTGTGGAATTGTAATCATTTCGGCACCCGCTCCAGTCGCACGTGGTTTGCGAAGAATCCGTGGCCTTTATCCTGCGGCGCACCTGTTTTGAGGGGATGAGCCGCCAGTATCCGCTCATCCTAACACCATCCGATGCGGTTGGGCTCGGGTGCATCCCGCCGCAGACTTCAGGGAAAATCCGGTCGGGCAGGTCAGATCCTGACCGCGTTGGCGAAGAGTGTGTCGCCCCACTCGTAGAGGGGCCGCATGAAGTCGGATTGGGTGTGGATCGCCTGGCCTTTGCGGTCGCGCCATTTCCGTCCATAGGTATCGAACGGAAAGTGCCGGATGTAGTAGTCGCAGGTCTCTTCCCAATGTTCGATCGAAAGTGCCTTGCCATAGTGCTGGCAATGCAGGCCGGTCACCACCCGTTCGATGCCGGCAGGCTCACGTTTGTGGTGCTGCGCGAAGCTGACCTCCGGCCGGTTTCGCCACAGCATCAGGATATCCCGCCGCTCCGGGCCAAAGAAGCGGCGAAAGTCCAGCAGTTCGCGACCGGCCTGATAGGGGGCTTGATCGTCGGGCGTCATGTAGGCGTCGAACAGTTCTATCCGTACACCATCGCAATCGCTGAAGTGAGTTGCTTCCGTGAACGCGCGCAGGTCGCCGGCCACGCGCTCGTCCGCATCGAAGCAGAACATCCAGTCGAACGACAGATGTTCGCGGGCCGTCTGCAGCAGCAATCCGCGATGGCGGCCCTCGGCAATCCGGCGTGCCTCGATATCGGTTTCCCACGACCGGTTCGCCACGATCAGCGCGACTTTCGGGTGTTCGCGCAGGATCTCCAGCGTGCGATCCGTACTCGCGTCATCATAGGCGACGATCGCATCGACGTGCTTGCCAACGTAATCCAGCGTGTCGCTGACAACGAGCGCTTCATTGCGAACGCGGGTGATGCCGATCAGGAAGTGCCGACGACCGAGCAGGCCGGCATTGCCGGCAATGACCTGCTCGCCGCCTCGAAGCTGCCAACTGTCCGTGTCCGGCATGGTGACCGCCCGGCTGCGATAGGGAAATTCGCGCCAGTGACGGCGGCCGGCCGGAGACCGGTCGCCGCATCTTGGCCGGGAGTTTCAACGCGCGAGGGCGGAAATGGTTCGGGCCACGATGGTTGTTCCGTTCCGGCCTTGCCGCCGGAATGAGCGGTCACACCCGGGGGCTGTGCGACCTGAACAGGCGGCCTTTTTCCACCGCGAGCACTACCGCCAGCGCGGCCAGCGTGCAGAGGAAGAAGCCGGTGGCGAACGGCACCAGCGTGCCGTCGTAATCCTGGCCGATGGTGACGCCGACGCCGATGCCGAGCAGCGTCGTGATCGAGCCGTACAGCGACGAGGCGGTGCCGGCGATGTGGCCCTGCGGCTCCATGGCCAGCGCGGTGAAATTGGCGATCATCAGGCCGAAGGCAAACATCATCAGCGCCGACAGCGCCATGAACAGCGGCAGGCCGAGGGTTCCGGTGCGCGCCGCCACCAGCATGACGGCGGAAACGACGACAAAACCGATCAGCGCGCCGTGCGAAATCACCCGCATGCCGAGCCGGCCGACGAACCTGGCATTGACGAAGCCGGCGATGGCGACGCCTATGGCGCAAGCCGCGAACGCCAGCGGGAAATAATGCCCGAGCCGGTAAACTTCAGTGAAGATCTGCTGCGAGGAAAACACGTAGGCGAACAGCGTACCCTGTACGCCGCCGGCGACCAGCGCATAGCCGAGCGTCTGCGGGTTAGTGACGGTCTGGCGGTAGGCGCCGAGCACCTCGCCAATCGCCAGCGATTTTCGCCGTCCCTCGGGCAGCGTCTCTGGCATGCGCAGCGCGCTCCAGACGAATGCCACCACGCCATAGAGCATCAGCACGATGAAGATACCGCGCCAGTGCGTCAGCAGCAGCACTGCCTGTCCGAACGAGGGGGCGACGACCGGCACGGCAATGAACACCATCATCGCCAGCGACACCACGCTCGCCATGCGCCGTCCGGCGTAGCAGTCGCGAACGATCGCGGTGGCGATGACACGGGTGGCCGAGGTGCCGAGGCCCTGCAGCGCCCGCGCCAGCAGCAGCGTCTCGAACGAGGGCGCTGCGATCGCAAGCAGGCTGGCTGTGCAATAAAGCGCCATGCCGCCAAGCAGGATTGGACGGCGGCCGAAACGATCCGACAGCGGCCCCATGATGAACTGCCCGACACCGAAGCCGAGCAGGAAGATCGACAGCACCATCTGCGGCCGGTTCGCGACGGTGATGTGGAAGGCGGAAGCGATGTTCGGCAGCGCCGGCAGCATCATGTCCATCGCAATCGGGTTCAGCGCCATAATCGACGCGATCACGATCACGAATTCGGGGAAGCCCATCGGGCGGTGGCCTGAAGCGGCCACGGCATTGGCACTGGTATCGGACAACGAAAAACCCTCTTGCGCAGCGCAATCTAGGTGCTTTGCTGCGACGCACAATCGGCGTTTCGGAATGGCTGCCCATCGGCATCGGAGCCAATGGGCAGGCCGTGCCCGAACATGGGGCAGGCCGGTTCCGCCATGGTTTACCGCGGGTTTCAGGTCGGGGGTCTGCGGCCCGCCAGTCCGGCGAAGATCGAGAAGAACAGGACGGTGTAGAGAAAGCCAAAAATGATCTGGATGCTGACCGCAAATTTCGCCCATCCCGACTTGGGTGAGATGTCGCCATAGCCCGTCGTTGTCATGGTGACGATGCTGAAATAGAGGGCTTCGCCCAGATTGAGATCGACGGAAAACGCGCCCGGTCCCTGAAGCCGCACGATGTAGAGGTAAAGCACCGCGAAGCAGAACGCTGCGAGCAGGAAGGCTGCCGTGACGTCCAGGAGAATTCTCCAGAACGGGGTGGCGTCAAGATAGAGCGCGCTCTGTGGGCCATAGATGCCCCGGATGGCATCGGCGATGCGCCAGATCAGAAAGAACCAGATGACGAAAACGCCGGCCTTGGCCGCCTCTCCTACATAGGTCGTGAAGGCGTTTTCGGGGAGAAGGTGCGGCACCGCCGCCTCGACCAGCAAACCGAAAATGCAATAGCCGACCACGATGAACCAGATGATCTTGAACCAGCGTGCGAGTTGCCAGCGTTTCCGGTCCATCATGGCGCTTCCCAAACCAGCATCCATAGCAGAGCGGTAGGTCGGATCCCCTTGATCAGCGTTCATGATTTGGTCCAGCCTCTGGTCGCATCATTGCCGAAGCCATCCTTCGGCGGGCGCGGCGGTCGATGTTGACGTAGCTCAACAAATCGGTGGCTGATGTTCGCTTCAGCGGTCGCGCTGGCGCTGCCAGGAAAGCCGTTCCAAAATCGTTGTTCTGACCGGCGGCTTGCTCTATCCCCTACGCTCGAAACAATCGCTGTGCGCGTCGAAACGGAGACCTCGTGTCAGGACAGCCCTTGAGGATCGGGACGCGCAAGAGCGTGATGGCGCTGGCGCAGACGGAGGCGATTGCGCGGCTGCTGCGCACTGCCGATCCGGCCCTCGACGTCGAGATCGTCAAGTTCGAAACCCGCGGCGACCAGGACCAGACCAGCAAGCTGTTGCGTCATGGCGGCAAGGGTGGCGCGTTCGTCGCCGAAATCCGCGAGGCGATGCGGGCCGGGCAATTGCAGGCGGCGATGCACTCGCTCAAGGACGTCCCCGGCAACGAGGAGACGCCCGGCCTGATCATCGCGGCGACCTTGCCGCGCGACGCCGCCAACGACGCGCTGGTGCTGCGTCCCGGCGTCTCTCTGGACGCGTTCCGCGCATCGAACGGCAAGGGTTTCAAGATCGGCACCAATGCAGTACGCCGCGCGGCCTATCTGCGCCGGCTGTTCCCCGAGGCGACCGTGATCCATTTCCGCGGGGCTGCAGATACCCGCGTGGCGAAGCTCGATCGCGGCGACAAGCAGCGGTTGCCCGGCGGCGGCGAGGTGGGACCCGCGGACGCGCTGGTCATGGCGCGGTCGGGGCTCGAACGCATCGGGATGGCGTCGTGCATCGCGCATGATTTCACGGTTCGCGAAATGCTGCCGGCGGTGGGGCAGGGCATCGTCGCGGTCGAATGCGTCGAGAAGGATTGGCTGACGCGCGGACGGCTGGCGAAGATCGAGGATGCGTCGTCGCGGCTCTGCGCCGAGGCCGAGCGCGAAGTGCTGTGGGTTCTCAACGGCCACTGCAACTCGCCGATCGCCGGCCACGCCACGCTTGCGGGCGATGAGATCATCCTGACCGCGTCGGTGCTCGATGAAACCGGGGACCGCTTCATCGAGGTGACACGACATGGCGCGCCGGACCGGCCGCGCGAACTCGGCCGCGCCATCGGCCTCGAACTGCTCGACAAGGGCGCCGCCGAGATCATCGCGCGCACGCGGCCCGACGAGCATTAGTTCGTACTACAGCCAAAGGATCTTCTTCCGGTATTCGAGATCGGTGAGCAGCGGGGCTGCCGGCCCCTGATGGAACACCGCGCCGCGCTCCAGCGCGAATACGCGGTCGGCCAAGGCCAGCACCAGGTCGAGATTGTGTTCGACGATCACGATGGAAACGTGCTGCCGCAATCGGTCGAACACCTTGAACAGTTCGAGGATCACCGTCGGTGCCAGTCCCTCGAACGGCTCGTCGAGCAGCAGCAGTTTCACGTTGCCCGACATCGCACGCGCCACCGCCACCATCTGTTGCTCGCCGCCGGAAAGATAATCCGCCGCGACGTCCATCCGCTCCCGCAGCCGCGGGAAATAGTCGAGGATCTGCGCCTCGTCCCACACCACGCCGCTGCTGCCGTCGGTCTTGCGCGCCAGCCGGCCGAGCGAGAGGTTTTCCCGCACGGTCATGCCCGCAAAGAGGCCGCGGCCCTGCGGCACATAGCCGATGCCGGCGCGCGCGATGTCCGGTGCCGGCATCCGGGAGATGTCTTTGCCGGCATATTCGATCGTACCCGATGACAACGGCACGAGTCCGGCCAGCGTCTTCAGCAGCGTCGACTTTCCCGCGCCGTTGCGGCCCAGCAGGGCGACGATCTCGCCTTCGCGTACATCGAGCGTGGCGTCGTGCAGGATGTGGCTCTTGCCATAAAACGTATTGACGCGCTCGAAGCGCAGCACCGGCGTGGCGCTCGCGCTGACATCGTCGCTGCGGCTGTGCTCCACCTCGGGCACGCCGGTGCCGGTATAGATCTCCTGCACCTTGCGGTCGGCGCGCACCGCCTCGGGCGTGCCGGTCATCAGCACTTCGCCCTGGTTCATGACGGTGACGGTGTGGGAAAAGCCGAGCACGCGATCGATGTCGTGTTCGACGATCAGGACCGGAATGTTGGCGGCGATGTTCTTGACGAGGTTGGACACCCGCTCGCGCTCGGCGGCGGCAAGGCCCGCCAGCGGCTCGTCCAGCAGCAGCACCTGCGGCTTGGAGCCCAGCGC
>DAIMKE010000387.1:0-631 GCA_036721875.1 Bradyrhizobium sp.
CGGATGACGAGGACGAGCCGCCGCGCGAGCGCAGGCCGCGCGCAGCCAGGAGCGGCGCCAAGCGTCGGTCAAAAGGGCGAAAGCTGCGCTGGGGCCGGCTGGTCTATTGGGGCGCGGTCCTCGGCCTGTGGACCGCAATCGCCATCGTCGGCGTCGTCGTGTGGGTCGGCGCCCATCTGCCGGCGATCCAGTTGCTGGAAATTCCAAAGCGCCCGCCGACCATCCAGATCACAGGCTCCGACGGCAGCGTGCTTGCCACGCGCGGCGAAATGCCGGGCGCCAATGTCGCGCTGAAGGATCTGCCGCCCTATCTGCCGAAGGCGTTCATCGCCATCGAAGACCGCCGCTTCTATTCGCATTACGGCGTCGATCCGGTCGGCATCGCACGCGCCGCGGTCACCAACATCCTCAATCGCGGCGTCTCGCAGGGCGGTTCAACGCTGAGCCAGCAACTCGCCAAGAACCTGTTCCTGACCCAGGAACGAACGATGACGCGCAAGCTGCAGGAACTGGAGCTCGCGCTCTGGCTGGAGCGCAAGCATTCCAAGAATGAAATTCTCGAGCTCTATCTCAACCGCGTCTATTTCGGTTCCGGCGCCTATGGCGTCGAGGCAGCGGCGCAGCGCTATTT
>DAIMKE010000387.1:641-6072 GCA_036721875.1 Bradyrhizobium sp.
AAGCCGCAATGCTGGCGGGCCTCGTCAAGTCGCCGTCGCGGCTGGCGCCCAACCGCAATCCCGAAGGTGCCGAGCAGCGCGCCCAGATCGTGCTGTCGGCCATGGCCGACGCCAGGTTCATCACCGAGGCGCAGGCCAAGGCCTCGATCGGCCACCCCTCCTACAAGGTGAAGCCGGCCGGCGCCGGCACCGTCAACTACGTCGCCGACTGGATCGGCGAAGTGCTCGACGACCTCGTCGGCCAGATCGACCAGAGCATCGTGGTCGAGACCACGATCGATCCGAAACTGCAGGGCGTCGCGGAAGCCGCCATCATCGACGAACTCGCGGCCAAGAGCGTCAGGTTCAATGTCACCCAGGGCGCGCTGGTGGCGATGACGCCCGACGGCGCGGTGCGCGCGATGGTCGGGGGGCGGAACTACGCCGAGAGCCAGTATAATCGCGCGGTCACGGCCAAGCGCCAGCCCGGCTCGGCGTTCAAGCCGTTCGTGTTCCTGACCGCGGTCGAGGCCGGCCTGATGCCGGAAACCATCCGGCTGGATGCGCCGATCGATATCAAGGGCTGGCGGCCCGAGAACTATACCCACGAATATTTCGGTTCGGTGACGCTGACGCAGGCACTTGCAATGTCGCTCAACACGGTCGCGGTGCGGCTCGGGATCGAGGTCGGGCCGAAGAACGTGGTGCGCACCGCGCACCGGCTCGGCATTTCCTCCAAGCTCGAGGCCAACGCCTCGATCGCGCTCGGCACCTCGGAAGTATCGCTCAACGAACTGGTCGGCGCCTACGCCCCCTTCGCCAATGGCGGGCTCGGCATTTCCCCGCATGTCGTGACCAAGATTCGCACCAGTGAAGGCAAGCTACTGTACATGCGCCAGCCCGACCGGCTCGGCCAGGTGATCGAACCGCGCCACGTTGCGATGATGAACACCATGATGCGGGAGACGCTGCTCTCGGGCACTGCGCGCAAGGCGGATATCCCGGGCTGGATGGCCGCCGGCAAGACCGGCACCAGCCAGGATTTCCGTGATGCCTGGTTCATCGGCTACACGGCCAATCTCGTCACCGGCGTCTGGCTCGGCAACGACGACAATTCGCCGACCAGGAAGGCGACCGGCGGCGGGCTGCCGGTGGAAGTCTGGACGCGCTTTATGCGCGCGGCGCATCAGGGCGTGCCGGTGGCGGGACTGCCGAGTTCGCAACGCGGCGGCGTGCTGCCGAACCTGTTTCAGACGGCGGCGCAGGACAACGCACCGCCGCCAACCCAGTCAGCGCCGGCGCCGCTCGCACCTCCTCCCGGCGGTTCGTACCGGCCGCCGCCAACGCGCGCCTCGGCGCCGCCGCCCAACCCATCGACGCGTCCTGAACCCGCCGCGGGACTGGATGGCTGGCTGATCGACCGGGTGTTCGGAAGGTAAAGTCCGGCTAGCTGGCAAAGACGACGCGCGTTTCCACCGATACGCGCCGATAAAGATCCTCGACGTCGTCGTTGACGAGCCTGATGCATCCGGACGCGACCAGGTGGCCGATGGTCTTGGGTGAGTTGGTGCCGTGGATGAGCAGCCCGGGCTTGTCGAGCAGCAGCGCGCGGGCGCCGAGCGGACTGCCGGGACGGCCGGACGCCGCAAGCAACGCGTCGGCATCCTTTGCGTTCGCATTGGCAGACCGCCAGTCCGGCCATTCGAGCTTGTTCATGACGCGTGACAGACTGCCGCTCTTCAGGCACTCCTGCGCCACACCGATCCCGTAGCGGCGCGCCGAGGTGCTGGAATCGATCAGATAGAGAAAGCGGTTTTCGCGATCGACCACGATCGAACCGGGCACGACGGTGGTGCGGTAGAACACCCCCTGCCGCTGCAGCGCGAACGGAAGCACCTCGCCCGAAGAGCCGCCATCGACGCCGGGCTTGAGATCCGCCACCACGACATCCAGGCGCGCGGCTTGCGCCTTCGGCGATGACGACTTCACGTTGGCGGCAACAATCGCGGGGCCTTTGGCGGCGACGAAGACATAGGCGACGGCCGCAAGCGCGATGACGGCAGCGACGGCGAAAGCGCCTGTCACGTAAGGCTTCCAGTTCCTGCCTGTCGACAGGGTTTCGCTGATCGCTGCGGCGGCGCTGGCTTCCTCGGCCGCGATCTCATCCTCGATCCGGCGAACGGCGTCTTCGAGCGCGGCTGCGTGCGACGCCGCGGCCTCCCTCGGGAGCTCGGATCGCGCGATCAGGCTGGAGGCATCCCTGTAGACCCGATCGCGCGTGGCCGCATCCTTGCCTGCAACGGCTTTCGTCAGCAGCGAATAATAATCGACGGCCATGGCCTGACCTCTGAAAACTACCTGACAGGAGGCGCGTACTGGATTCCACCCTGGGTCCAGAGCGCATTCAATCCGCGGGGGATGCTCAGCCTCGATTGCGTCCCGACGTTCCTTTCATAGATCTCGCCGTAATTGCCGACCGCACGGAGGGCGCGCGCCGCCCAGTCGTTGACGACGCCCAGTTGCTCGCCGAACTCACCTTCGGTTCCGACCAGCCGCCTTATATTGGGATTGGGAGATTTCACCGCATCGTCGATCGTCGACGACTTCACGCCGAGTTCCTCGGCATTGATCAACGAGTAGAGCGTCCACTTGACCAGGTTGAACCACTGGTCGTCGCCCTGCCGCACCGCCGGCCCGAGCGGCTCCTTTGAGATCACTTCCGGCAGGATGATGTGGCTGTCGGGCGCCGACAGCTTGAGGCGCTCGGCATAGAGCTGCGAAACGTCGCTGGTCAGCACGTCGCATTTGCGATCGTCATATGCCTTCCGGCTCTCCTCGGCGGTGCCCAGCGCCAGAACCTTCAACGGCATCTCGTTGGCCCGGAAATAGTCGGTCAGGTTCAGTTCGCTGGTGGTGCCGCTTTGGGTGCAGACCGTCTTGCCGCCGAGCTGCAGGGCGGTATCCACCCCGGCCTCGCGGCGCAGCAGAAAACCCTGGCCGTCGTAATAGGCGACGCCTGCGAACATCAGCCCGAGCGAACTTTCCCGAGACATCGTCCATGTCGAGTTGCGCGACAATACGTCGATCTGGTTCGACTGCAGCGCCGCGAAACGCGTCACCGCATCGAGCGGCACGAACGTCACCTTGGACGGATCGCCGAAAATCGCAGCCGCCACGGCGCGGCAGATATCGACGTCGAAGCCGGTCCACGCGTTCTTGTCGTCCATGCTGGAAAATCCCAGCAGCCCCTGGCTAACACCGCAGTTGAGCGTGCCGCGTTCCTTGACCGCTTTCAGGGTCTGCGCGCCGGCAGGAAAGGCCGTGAGAACGAAAGCCAGCAATGCGAGGATGGGGAGGATGACGGGCCGCTTCTCGAAATCAGGCATCTGGATCTCGCGATTGGTGGTGGTTTCGGGGTCCTTCAGCCGGAAGCAATGTCGGGAGGCTAGCATAACCGCAGCGGTTACCAACGTATTCCCGCCTGAAACGGGGTATCGGGGAACCAGTGCTGCGCGTGGGGTGCGGGATCGGGCGCGCCGACGAGCAATGCGAAAATGAAATCTACTATCTATGGCATGTTGATCGCGAAGCGATCGGGTAACCGCCCCCGGATCAATTCCGGGGGCATGGGTCGCTCGAAATTTGCCTAATCCTGAATTCCATACCGGTGCAGGTCGTTGCCATGGGTGTCGAGCCAGTTCTTGGCGCGCTCGACATGGCCGCAGACCCGGCCGCAGACCCGCCAGAACCTCGCTGAGTGATTCATCTCGACGAGATGGGCGACCTCATGGGCGGCGAGATAGTCCAGCACGTAGGGCGGTGCGAGGATCAGACGCCAGGAAAACGACAGCGATCCGGCCGAGGTGCACGAACCCCAGCGGCTCGACTGATCACGGATCGAGACCCGCTTGACCCTGACGCCGAGATCTTCGGCGTAGGCGAGCGAGGCCTTGTGCAGATCCTTGCGCGCTTCACGCTTGAGAAAATCGTGGACCCGCCGGTCCATGTGCTCGATGTCACCGGCCACACACAGTATCTTTTCGCCGCTGTCGCGGGTTTCGGTCCAGACCGTGCCGCGCACGCCGGCGCGATGCACGATCTTGTGCGGCACGCCGCGCAGTGGAACCACTGTGCCAGGATGAAACGGTGCGGCCTTCGGCAAACGACCGAGACGTGCGGCGATCCAGCCGCCGTGAAGCCGCGCGAACTCCTTGGCTTCCACCAAAGTGCCGCGCGGCGGCATGGTCAGGATCGCTTCACGATCGGTCGGATGAATGCGCAGGGTGTAACGCCGCGCGCGGCGATGCCGACGCAGCCGAATCGCAAAATATTGCGAGCCGTGTTTGACCAAAACGGTCGCGGGTTCGGCGGGCCGCCGATAGAGAAGGGCACGAGTAGCCATGTCTGAAAGTCCGGGGAGCAGGAGTGCACCCGGATTCTGCCATATCCGCCGCCATTGAAATCGCTCGGCGCAAAAACAAATCATTTGCCCAATATACAGGGGCTTGGACTCAATAACCCCCTACCGGCTGGGGCTGGAACCGAAATATTTGGGTAGAATCATGATTCAGAAGGCGGCCCAAGAAATGAATCCGGGCTCACTTCATTAAGAGAGTCGAAATCCGGATTTTTTCAGTCCCTTCAGGAGCTTACCTGCTGAGACGAATCGGGCGCGAAAATTCGCATTATTCGGCTGCAGCAGCGGTCGGCACCAGTTGCAGCTTGGTATTCGCCGCAGACATCATGAAATCAGAGATTCTCGGCACGATTTCGGAGCGGAATCGCGATCCGTTGAACACGCCGTAGTGACCGACGCCCTTCTGCACGTAATGAACGCGACGATGATCGGGAATCGCGGGACATAGTGAATGAGTTGCTTCGGTCTGACCGAGGCCGGAGATGTCATCCTTCTCGCCTTCCACCGTCATCAACGCCACGCGCCGGATTTGCGATGGATCAACCGGCTTGCCGCGATGAGTCATTTCGCCTTTCGGCAGCGCATGCTTCACGAACACGATATCGACGGTCTGCAGGTAATACTCCGCGGTCAGATCCATGACGGCGAGATACTCGTCGTAGAACTCGCGGTGCTTGTCGACCATATCGCCGTCGCCCTTCACCAGATTGTTGAACAGGGCCTTGTGCGCATCGGTATGGCGGTCGAGGTTCATGGTGATGAAGCCCGAGAGTTGCAGAAAACCCGGGTAAACGTCGCGCATCACGCCGGGATGCGGGAACGGCACCTTGGTGATGACGTTGTTGCGGAACCATTCGATGCCGCGCTCGGCCGCCAAATTGTTCACCGAGGTGGGATTGCGGCGGGTATCGATCGGGCCGCCCATCAGCGTCATCGACAGCGGCACGAAGGGATCGCGCGCCGCTTCCATCACGGAAACCGCAGCCACCACCGGCACCGACGGCTGGCACACCGCGACGACATGCATGTTGCCGC